>NZ_JAPVZM010000007.1:0-97219 GCF_041432335.1 Streptococcus sp. 20925_1_24
TATTCCGCCATAGCTCAGTTGGTAGTAGCGCATGACTGTTAATCATGATGTCGTAGGTTCGAGTCCTACTGGCGGAGTAGTTAGTTAAAGGAGGTTTCAGCCTCTTTTTTATTATGTAATTAATAATCTAGGCTTTTTTCAACTGTAGTGGGTTGAAGAAAAGGCTAAGATCGAGAAAGGACACATTTCGTCCTTTCTTTTTTGATATTCAGAGCGATAAAAATCCTTTTTTTGAAGTTTTCAAAGTTCCGAAATCCAAAGGCATTTCGCTTGATAAGTTTAATGAGATTATTAGTCGCTTCTAATTTGGCGTCGTAATATGAAGTCTCTTCAAAGCAGGTAGGAGTTGCATTTTGAACCACTTTATAAATAGGAGCTATAAACTCTCCCTCTACTTTTCCTGAAACAATTGAAGTCCGCTCAAAACGCCGTCTGATAATATTTTCATAGACTTTCTCCTCTCTAGGAGCCCGTGCATCATAAGGACGATAGAGGTAGGGGGCGATTCCCGTTTCGTCAATATAGTAGATTGGAACTAGAATAGTATGTTACAACTGCTAAAAATATTTCTAGAAATTAATTTGACTTTCCTAATCGATTTATTCATCTCTTATTTCAATTTACTAGATATGCATAGCTTTATTATAACATGCGCATTTTAAACTAAGCGACTATACAAAATTAAGCATACCATCAGCTATTATAGATAATGCAAAATTACATAGATTTGAATATCTGATAATATGAGTTTTTCTTATTTTAAGATTTTTTCCTCAGTCTCTTTTAGTATTTAACGCAGTCAATAAGGTTTTTATCAAAGTCTAATTTAGGTAGTAAATTTATTTCTATTCTGTCAACTTTTCCTATTTTTTCTCTTGTTGAGGTTGGTATTTTAACAATTCAGGAATTATTAATGATTAATTAAAATTTTTTGTTAGAATAAGATCATAAAAAGTAAAGGAGTGTATGCTTATGCTACAAAATATTTATGATCAGATGACTGATTTCTATGACAGTATCGAAGAAGAGTATGCTACTTTCTTTGGTAATAGTTGGGACTGGGAACATTTTCATTTTAAATTTTTGATTTATTATTTAGTTAGATATGGTATTGGGTGTCGTAGGGATTTTATTGTTTACCATTATCGTGTTGCTTATCGTTTGTATCTTGAAAAGATGATAATGAAACAAGGTTTTATTTCTTGTTGAGATAGTCTGAGTTAATTTCCGAACAAACCTACTTTTTTATGGCAATATAACAATAAATAGCTGGTAATTTTTCTAAAACATTTTTTAATAGTTGGAAATAGCAAATCTTTCTATTGTTTCTTCTTGATAAAAAGGCGATTTTTTCTTATAATAAATTGTAAGATATAATTGCAGGTGAGAGTCCTGCCATGTATGTGAGAAAGGAAGAGCCTGAGGGCTCAGACAAGATTATGACGTCAGTTGTTGTTGTAGGTACCCAATGGGGTGATGAAGGTAAAGGAAAGATTACAGACTTCCTTTCAGCGAATGCAGAAGTGATTGCACGTTACCAAGGTGGTGATAATGCAGGTCACACGATTGTGATCGATGGTAAGAAATTTAAGTTGCACTTGATTCCATCTGGGATTTTCTTCCCTGAAAAAATCTCTGTTATTGGGAATGGTATGGTTGTAAATCCTAAATCTCTTGTAAAAGAGTTGAGCTATCTTCATGAGGAGGGGGTGACAACTGATAACTTGCGTATTTCTGATCGCGCGCATGTTATTTTACCTTATCATATCGAGTTAGACCGTTTGCAAGAAGAAGCTAAGGGCGACAATAAGATTGGGACTACAATTAAGGGAATTGGTCCAGCTTATATGGACAAGGCTGCTCGTGTTGGGATTCGTATTGCAGATCTTTTGGATAAAGATATTTTCCGTGAGCGTTTAGAACGTAACCTTGCTGAAAAGAATCGTCTTTTTGAAAAATTGTATGACAGTAAAGCTATTGCTTTTGAGGATATTTTTGAAGAATATTACAAATATGGTCAACAAATCAAGAAATATGTGACAGATACATCTGTTATCTTAAATGATGCGCTCGATAATGGCAAACGTGTGCTATTTGAGGGTGCACAAGGTGTTATGCTAGATATTGACCAAGGTACTTATCCATTTGTTACATCATCAAACCCTGTAGCTGGTGGTGTGACCATTGGTTCAGGTGTCGGTCCAAGTAAGATTGACAAGGTTGTAGGTGTATGTAAAGCCTATACGAGTCGTGTCGGAGACGGTCCTTTCCCAACTGAGTTGTTTGATGAAGTGGGAGAACGTATCCGTGAAGTCGGTCATGAATATGGTACAACAACTGGTCGTCCACGTCGTGTGGGTTGGTTTGACTCAGTTGTGATGCGTCATAGCCGTCGCGTTTCTGGTATTACTAATCTTTCATTGAACTCTATCGATGTTTTGAGTGGTTTAGATACAGTGAAAATCTGTGTGGCCTATGATCTTGATGGTCAACGTATTGACTACTATCCAGCTAGTCTTGAGCAATTGAAACGTTGCAAGCCTATCTATGAAGAGTTGCCAGGTTGGTCAGAAGATATTACTGGAGTTCGTAATTTGGAAGATCTTCCTGAGAATGCGCGTAACTATGTTCGTCGTGTGAGTGAATTGGTTGGCGTTCGTATTTCTACTTTCTCAGTAGGTCCTGGTCGTGAACAAACAAATATTTTAGAAAGTGTTTGGTCCTAAGAGATTTTTAAGATTTGTTTAAGATAGGTCGGGTATACTATAGACAGTTACAAGAAGACCTCCTAACTTGTTGTAACAAATATCCTAAACTTTTCTTTTTCATAATAATCTCCCTATAAAGTCACCGCATTCGGTGGCTTTTTTTGTCTTGGGATTCATGATATAATAATAAAACTGACAAGTAGGAAAAGGTAAATTGATGAATTATACAGTTGAAGAAAAAGAAGTCTTTATGAGGGAGGCCTTGAGAGAGGCTGAGATTGCTCTTGAACACGATGAAATTCCAATTGGTTGTGTGATTGTCAAGGACGGAGAAATCATTGGCCGTGGGCATAATGCGCGTGAGGAATTACAGCGAGCGGTTATGCATGCGGAGATTATGGCCATAGAGGATGCGAACTTGAGTGAGGAGAGCTGGCGCTTGCTGGACTGCACACTTTTTGTGACCATTGAGCCTTGTGTCATGTGTAGTGGGGCGATTGGACTTTCCCGTATTCCAAACGTGGTCTATGGGGCTAAAAACCAGAAATTTGGCGCTGCTGGGAGTTTGTACGATATCTTGACAGATGAGCGTCTCAATCACCGTGTGGAGGTTGAAACGGGAATTTTGGAAGATGAATGCGCAGCTATTATGCAGGATTTTTTTAGAAATAGACGGAAAAAATAATTTTGCTTTTAAAATGAATAGGAATGTGATATAATAAATAGTGGAGCAACAGTTCTGCGTGAAGCGGGTCAGGGGAGGAATCCAGCAGCCCTAAGCGATTTGAATTGTGTGCTCTTTTTTTCATGCTTTTTGCGAATAAATAAGATAGAATAATCTAGAATAAATGATAATAGAAAAGAGAAGATGATGAAAATTCGTGGTTTTGAATTGGTTTCGAATTTTACAGATGAAAATTTATTGCCCAAGCGTGAGACAGCGCATGCGGCTGGTTACGACTTAAAGGTTGCTGTGCGTACAGTTATAGCTCCAGGAGAGATTGTATTAGTTCCGACAGGGGTTAAGGCTTATATGCAGCCGACTGAGGTTCTCTACCTCTATGATCGTTCTTCAAACCCTCGTAAGAAGGGCTTGGTTTTAATTAACTCGGTTGGGGTCATTGATGGGGATTATTATGGAAATCCTGGGAATGAAGGGCATATTTTTGCTCAGATGAAGAATATTACAGATCAAGAGGTTGTTCTTGAAGTTGGAGAACGTGTTGTCCAGGCTGTCTTTGCTCCTTTCTTAATTGCAGATGGAGATGCGGCTGATGGCGTGCGGACTGGTGGATTTGGATCGACTGGGCACTAGAATGAAGATTATCTTTGTACGTCACGGGGAGCCAGATTATCGTGAGTTAGAGGAGCGTTCTTATACGGGATTTGGGATAGATTTGGCACCCTTGTCTGAGAAGGGACGGCAGCAAGCTCAGGAACTGAGCACCAATCCTTTACTCCCTTCAGCTGAAATAATCATATCTTCTGCAGTCACAAGAGCTTTAGAAACGGCTTCTTATGTGGTTTGTGCTACTGGACTTCCTTTGAGAGTGGAGCCATTATTGCATGAATGGCAGGTCTATGAAAGTGGCACAGATAATTTTGAAACGGCTAGAAGACTATTTCTAGAAAATCATGGGGAGTTACTTCCCAATAGTCCTATTCAGTATGAGACAGCTGCGGAGATGAAGTCTCGTTTTCTAGAATGCATGGCTAAATATCGAGATTATCAGACCGTGATAGTGGTGACCCACAACATGCTCATGCGCCAGTTTGTGCCAGACGAGAAGATTGATTTTTGCCAAGTAATTGAGTGTGAGTTAGAGATATAGAAAGAGGTTTATCATCGCAAAGAAAAAAGCGACATTTGTATGTCAAAATTGTGGGTATAATTCCCCTAAATATCTTGGGCGTTGTCCAAACTGTGGGTCTTGGTCTTCTTTTGTAGAAGAGGTTGAGGTTGCCGAGGTAAAGAATGCGCGTGTGTCTTTAACAGGTGAGAAAACCAAGCCCATGAAACTGGCTGAAGTGACCTCCATCAATGTCAATCGAACCAAGACAGAGATGGAGGAATTCAACCGTGTACTTGGAGGCGGAGTGGTGCCGGGAAGTCTTGTCCTCATTGGTGGGGATCCTGGAATCGGGAAATCAACCCTTCTCCTACAAGTCTCAACCCAGTTGTCCCAAGTGGGGACGGTTCTCTATGTCAGTGGGGAGGAATCTGCCCAGCAGATTAAGCTAAGAGCAGAGCGATTGGGTGATATTGATAGCGAGTTTTATCTCTATGCAGAGACCAATATGCAGAGTGTTCGAGCTGAGGTGGAGCGCATCCAACCAGACTTCCTCATTATTGATTCCATCCAGACTATTATGTCTCCTGAGATTTCAGGGGTGCAGGGATCTGTTTCTCAAGTGCGTGAGGTAACCGCTGAGCTTATGCAGTTGGCTAAGACCAACAATATTGCCATCTTTATCGTAGGTCATGTGACCAAGGAAGGAACCTTAGCTGGGCCTCGTATGTTGGAGCATATGGTGGATACAGTGCTTTACTTTGAAGGAGAGCGCCACCATACCTTTCGTATTTTGAGAGCGGTCAAAAACCGTTTTGGCTCCACTAATGAGATTGGGATTTTTGAGATGCAGTCGGGTGGTCTGGTTGAGGTCCTCAATCCGAGTCAAGTTTTCCTAGAAGAGCGTTTGGATGGAGCAACTGGTTCATCAATCGTTGTGACCATGGAAGGGACGCGTCCGATTTTGGCGGAAGTTCAGGCTTTGGTGACACCGACCATGTTTGGAAATGCCAAGCGTACTACGACAGGACTTGATTTTAATCGTGCTAGCTTGATTATGGCTGTTTTGGAAAAACGGGCCGGTCTTCTCTTGCAAAATCAGGACGCCTATCTTAAATCTGCTGGCGGTGTCAAATTGGATGAACCTGCTATTGACTTGGCCGTTGCGGTTGCTATTGCTTCGAGCTATAAAGACAAGCCAACCAACCCTCAGGAATGTTTTGTGGGAGAACTGGGCTTGACGGGAGAGATTCGTCGTGTGAATCGTATCGAGCAACGTATCAATGAAGCTGCTAAACTGGGCTTTACTAAGATTTATGTACCCAAGAATTCCTTGACAGGAATCACTCCGCCCAAGAAAATTCAGGTTATTGGGGTAACAACGATTCAGGAAGTTTTAAAAAAGGTCTTTGCATAATCCGTGACAAATCCTTTTAAAAATGATAAGATAGGAGAAATATTTGACTATCAAATTTTCGAGGAGGGAATCGTGTCGTATTTTGAACAGTTTATGCAAGCCAATCAGGCTTATGTTGCCCTACATGGGCAGTTAAATCTGCCACTTAAACCCAAAACAAGAGTGGCTATTGTGACCTGTATGGACTCTCGTCTGCACGTTGCGCAAGCTCTGGGCTTGGCACTTGGGGATGCTCATATCTTGCGGAATGCAGGTGGTCGAGTGACTGAGGACATGATTCGTTCGCTAGTTATTTCCCAGCAACAAATGGGGACAAGAGAGATTGTGGTGTTACACCATACAGACTGTGGTGCTCAGACCTTTGAAAATGGTCCTTTTCAGGAGTATCTGAAAGAGGAACTAGGTGTCGATGTGTCAGACCAGGATTTCTTGCCCTTCCAAGATATAGAGGAGAGTGTACGTGAGGATATGCAACTCCTTATCGAGTCTCCCCTAATACCAGATGATGTCATTATCTCTGGTGCTATTTACGATGTGGATACAGGAAGTATGACAGTCGTAGAATTGTAAAAAATTCATTTAGAAAGAAAGTGTATGAAGAAAAACAGTATTTTATTTATTTTTATTTTATTGCTATGTATTGGTTTGCAGTATGAAACCATCTATTATACGGATGGTTCGATGTCAGCTGCGGAATATGGACTAATGGGAGTTTCTATCTTTCTAGCTCTCTTTTACATGATTCCGGCTCTTTATTTCCTTTTCCGTTTTGGGAAAAAATGGGAATTGCCAAAGAAGGCCTTGATTCTGTCTTTATTGGGAGGGATGTTCTTCTCAGGATGGTTGTCTAGTTTTGCTAATACCTATATCCATGATTTGCTGGGTATTCTTTTCCCAGATAGTGCATTTTTAAATGCCTTTGAAAGTGCGATTGTGGCTCCTTTGGTAGAAGAGCCCTTGAAATTATTGCCACTTGTTTTTGTTTTAGCTTTGGTTCCTGTGCGAAAATTAAAATCTTTGTTTTTATTAGGGATTGCTTCTGGTTTGGGATTTCAAATGATTGAGGATATTGGCTACATTCGTACGGATTTGCCAGAGGGCTTTGACTTTACTATTTCGAGAATTTTAGAGCGTATCATCTCAGGAATTGCCTCTCACTGGACTTTTTCAGGTTTGGCTGTAGTGGGTGTTTACTTGCTTTACAGAGCCTATAAAGGGCAGAAGGCTGGCAAGAAAGAGGGGCTTATTTTCCTAGGTTTAGCCTTGGGAACTCACTTCTTATTTAACTCTCCTTTTGTAGAATTAGAGACAGAGTTGCCATTAGCGATTCCAGTGGTTACGGCTATTACTCTCTATGGTTTTTATCAGGCTTATCGCTTTGTTGAGAAGAACGATGAGATAATGAACTAGAATATTTTTCAAAAGAATGATGCAAGGGTACAAATATGGTGCCCTTCTTTTATTTTTGATTGAAAAATAGTGTAAAAAGCGCTACAATGGTAGATGGAAAATCTTGTGAAAAGCACAAGTGATACATATATACCGGAGGAAATCATGTCTTTTTCTGATTTAAAGCTGTTTGCCCTTTCTTCTAATCAAGAATTGGCAAAACGTGTGGCGCAGGAGATTGGGATAGAGTTGGGGAAATCAAGTGTTCGCCAATTTTCAGATGGAGAGATTCAGGTCAACATCGAAGAATCAATCCGTGGGAAACACGTCTTTATCCTACAATCAACTAGTTCGCCTGTAAATGACAATCTGCTTGAAATTTTGATTATGGTAGATGCTTTGAAGCGTGCGAGTGCAGAATCTGTCAATGTTGTCATGCCTTACTATGGGTATGCACGTCAGGATAGAAAGGCGAGAGCGCGTGAGCCAATCACTTCAAAACTTGTCGCAAATATGCTTGAAGTAGCTGGAGTGGATCGTTTGTTGACCATCGACTTGCATGCTGCGCAGATTCAAGGATTCTTTGATATTCCTGTGGATCATTTGATGGGTGCTCCTCTGATTGCGGATTATTTTGAGCGTCGTGGTATGGTTGGTTCTGACTATGTGGTTGTCAGCCCAGACCATGGAGGGGTGACTCGTGCCCGTAAGTTGGCAGAATTTTTGAAAACATCTATCGCTATCATTGATAAACGTCGTAGCGTTGATAAGATGAATACTAGTGAAGTCATGAACATCATCGGTAAGGTCGAAGGCAAGACTTGTATCTTGATTGATGATATGATTGATACTGCTGGAACGATTTGTCATGCGGCAGATGCCCTTGCGGAAGCTGGTGCTGTTGAAGTCTATGCAAGCTGTACGCACCCAGTTCTTTCTGGTCCTGCTATGGACAATATCCAAAAATCAGCTATTAAGAAATTGGTTGTTTTGGATACCATCTATCTGCCAGAAGAGCGTTTAATCGATAAGATTGAGCAGATTTCAATCGCTCATCTACTGGGTGATGCTATTGTACGTATCCATGAAAAACGCCCACTTTCTCCACTTTTTGGTATTGAGAAAAAGATTTAATGATCAAGCCTGAGATAATTCTCAGGTTTTTTTCGTCTCTTTTCCGAATAAATAGATAGTAGCAGAGAATCTAGTAAATCTAGATTAAAAAATGTGCTATAATGAAAGGAGGAAGTATGACTGTACGTCATCCGGGCATCAGCCCGACTAACGACTTGGTAGCTAAGAAAATCTTTAGCAATCCAGAAATCACTTGTCAATTTATTCGCGATATGTTGGATTTACCAGCCAAAAATGTAACCATTTTGGAGGGGAGCAATATTCATGTCTTGCCATCCCTGCCTTACTCGGCTCAGGATTTCTATACCAGTATAGACGTCTTGGCGGAGTTGGATAATGGTACGCAAGTAATTATTGAAATTCAAGTTCATCATCAGAATTTTTTCATCAATCGCCTGTGGGCTTACCTGTGCAGTCAGGTCAATCAAAACCTAGAAAAAATTCGTCAACGAGAAGGTGATACACACCAGAGTTACAAACACATCGCACCAGTTTATGCAATCGCTATTGTAGATAGTAACTACTTTCAAGATGATCAAGCTTTTCATAGCTTTAGTATGCGAGAGGATACGACAGGTGAGGTTTTAACCATCACCAATAATGGACAGGAACACCATCTGATCAAGATGGCATTCTTGGAATTAAGAAAGTACAGAGAAACCAGCAAGGATAGTGTTCGCAAGCCGTGGTTGGAGTTTTTTGGTAACAAGCCTTTTACCCAGCAACCTGAGCGAGCCATCAGCCAAGCAGACCAACTGCTGGACTACAAGAGCTGGTCTGAGGAGGACAGGAAAATGTTTAGTCAACTACGTATGCGAGAAGAACAAGCGTTATTGGCTCAGGATTATGCCTTGGAACAAGCTGAAGAAAAAGGCTTAGAACGTGGTCGAGCAGAAGGTATTGAACAAGGTTTAGAACGTGGGAAACTCTTTGCCTTCCTGGATATGGTCCGCCAAGGTCTTCTGACATCTGAGGTAGCTAGCCAGCAATTGGGCATGACAGTCGCTGAGTTTGAGGCGTTGTTGTAAGACTAGCACTAATAGTCAAGATGGCATTCTTGGAATTAAAAAAATACAGAGAAACCAGCAAGGATAGTATTCGCAAGCCGTGGTTGGAGTTTTTCGGGAACAAACTTACCCAGCAACCCGAGCGAGCCATCAGCCAGGCAGATCAACTGCTGGACTACAAGAGCTGGTCCGAGGAGGACAGGAAAATGTTTAGTCAATTACGTATGCGAGAAGAACAAGCCTTGTTAGCACAGGACTATGCCTTGGAAACAGCTAGGGCGGAAGGTATCGAACAAGGTCTTGAACAAGGTTTAGAACGTGGGAAACTTTTCGCATTTCTAGATATGGTTCGCCAACATGTTTTAACTTCCGAATTTGCGAGTGAACAATTGGGCATGACCGTTGCTGAATTTGAGTCACTATTGAAAGAGCATCACAAATAAGAACTAAAAAAATACAGAGAAACCAGCAAAGATAAGGTTCACAAACCGTGGTTGGAGTTTTTCGGGAATAAACCCTTTACCCAGCACCCCCAGCGAGCCATCAGCCAAGCAGACCAACTGCTAGACTACAAGAGCTGGTCCGAGGAGGACAGGAAGATGTTTAGTCAACTACGTATGCGAGAAGAACAAGCCTTGTTGGCACAGGACTATGCCCTGGAAACAGCTAGGGCTGAAGGTATTGAACAAGGTCTTGAACAAGGTTTAGAGCGTGGCCGTGCAGAGGGCATTGAACAGGGACTGGAGCGTGGACTTGAACGTGGGAAAGTTGAAGGAAGTTTGTCTATGCTACTAAATCTAGTTCGCCAACATCTCCTGACTTCCGAGATAGCAAGCCAGCAATTGGGCATGACTGTCGCTGAGTTTGAGGCTTTACTGTGAGTTCGATCTTTCATCTAATAGTAGGAAGTTGATGAAATAGCAAGTGTTATCAAAATACTTGCCGTTTTTACTTGACTTTTACAAGGGTTTGTAAGATAATACCAAGGAAGTAAGTTCTGTCTAACTATCTATATAGTTTGGATATAAAAGATATCATCTGAGGGATGAGTGTTTGCGAAATGTCAACTTGGCGGCTAGAGTCTTTCAGGGGAATTTTTTCGCGAGTTAGTTTTCTTCTCCTTTTTTTGAAGAAATAGGTAAAAAGTTTAAAAAACATAAGAAAACTCTTGACAAATCCTGCAAATATTTATATACTGTATGGTAGTAAGATAGTCTTACGAAAAATAATATAATGAAAAATAAAGGAGATAAAACGATGAAAAAAGTTTTATTGACAAGCGCAGTCGCTCTTGCAGCATTTGGTACTGTACAAGCTGTTTCAGCTGAAAACCTAGTTCTTAAACCTGGTATGGTAGACCCAAAAACAGGTAAGATTGTAACAGATACAGGTGTACAAAACAAAAATGATGCTAAATACAAAGATGCTTTTGTTAACGGTAAATTGGATGTAAATAATCTTCCAGCATACTCACGCTTTGGTGCTTTTGATATTAAAAAAGCTTCAGTTACTCCAGTTGCTGAAGTAAAAGACAAAGGTGAACACTATGTTCGTGTAAACGTTGTAGATGGTAAAGGAAACCCAATCCCAGGTGTAGCTATTGATTTTGCAGTTACGACTGATAAAGGTGTTGTATATGTAACAGTTACTACAGATGAAGCAGGATCAGCTATTGTAACAAAAACAGTTAAAGTTCCAGTTGATGCAGCTGGAAATAAAGTAGACGCTGAACTCCCAGTAAGTTTCGCTGAAGGAACAGTAGTAAAATATCGTCTAGTGAAATCTTACGCTTCAGATGGTAAGGATGTAGAATTTAAAGGTGAATTCAAAGTTTCTGGTGATTTGTATACAAATGCAAATATCATTATCAATGAAGTTCGTCATACAGATGTAACATTCCAAGGGCAATCTACTGAAACACCTGCTAAAAAAGCAGAATGGATTCAATCAGGTTCTCGCTGGTGGTACAAACACGCTGATGGTTCTTACACAACTAACGGTTGGGAAAAAATCAACGGAACTTGGTACTACTTCGACCAAGCTGGTTGGATGGCAACTGGTTGGGTTAAAGACAACGGAACTTGGTACTACCTTGAAAACTCAGGTGCTATGAAAGCTAGCCAATGGTTTGAAGTTGGTGGTAAATGGTACTACGTAAACGGTTCAGGTGCCCTTGCAGTTAATACTACTGTAGATGGTTACACTGTAAACGGAAACGGTGAATGGGTTAAATAAGTAATTATTTAATATCGCAGGAGATGAATCTCCTGCTTTTTTTGTTGCCTCCTTGTCAACTGTAGTATACTGAGTTTTGGAAATAAATTAAATACTCTTAATATTTCTATTTTTTTACTTTTAAATTTTCTACACTTTTTATGTTTTTTATTGCACTAATTATAGAAAAGGGATATAATGAAATAAATTTAATAGGTTAATAAAGGAGGTTTTTCTTATGAAGAAAACACTTACAGGTATCTTGCTAGCAACTTCAGTGCTAGCTATGGCTGCAGTTCAGCCAGTAAGCGCTGCAAGTACGGGAACTGGTACATCGTCTACAGGTGCTCAATCGACTTCATCATTTAAGGAAATTCATTTTGTGACATTCCAAAATGGTAGACCAGTTGATATCAAAGCAGCGGTTACAGGAACAGCAACATCTGATACAAGTCATCCAGCTATTGATAACTATATGTACACTACTAGCAGGGTAGAAGATGGTATTCTTTACCACATGTATGCGCCTACTAGTACCTCGGGTAATACTAGCAATACCTCTCAAACAAACCCATATCGTAGAGATAATAACCAAACTAATGGTAGTCATGCCAATCAAAACAACGGTAGTGCTAATAGTGGGGGAAGTAGCAACCAGACTAATGGAAATGTAGCTAATAACGGAGCTAATACCAATCAGAACAATAGTGCTACTACTAACAATAGCACAAGTAGCGGTCAGTTTAAAGCAGAGGGTGGTAAAGTCTACTATATCAAGGATGGTAAAAAAGTTACTGGTTGGCAAAAGATTGATGGTAAGACCTACTACTTTGAAACTGATGGAGTAATGAAAAAAGGCCTACTAACCTTAGGTGATAAACAATACTACTTAAATGAAAAAGATGGTTTCAAACAGTTGGGATTGGTAAAAGTTGCTGATAAGACTTATTATTTCGTTGAAAATGGTGAGAAGAAAACTGGATTTATCAAAATAGATGAAAAAACTTACTATCTAAAAGATGGTGTTCTGACACCAAATATTGCTGTAATTGATGGTAAAAAATTCTTTATTGATAATGAGGGAAATCGCTCTGTTGGATGGAAGAAAATTGACGGTGACTGGTATTATTTCTCTAAAGAAGATGGAATGAAGACAGGTTGGCTTAAAGATGGCTCATGGTATTACTTGGATGAAACTGGTGTGATGAGAACTGGTTGGAAACAAGTTGATGGCAATTGGTATTATTTAAACGATTTAGGTGCCATGCAAACTGGTTGGAAACTTATAAATGGTAGTTGGTACCATCTCGACAGTTTAGGTAAAATGAGTACTAGATGGATAAAAGAAAATGGTACATGGTATTATCTAGATGGCTCAGGTGCTATGCAGACAGGTTGGAAACTTGTAGATGGTAAGTGGTATTACCTTAATGATTCAGGTGCTATGAAAACTGGCTGGTTGAAACAAGGTGGTACATGGTATTATCTTGATGGTTCAGGCGCTATGAAGACTGGTTGGTTCAAAGTAGATGGTAAGTGGTACTATGCTTATAGCTCAGGTGCCCTTGCTGTTAGCACTACAATCAATGGTTACACAGTAAATGCTAACGGTGAGTGGGTGTAGTTTGAATTTATTTATGTCACTAGGAGATTTTTAGCT
Source organism: Streptococcus sp. 20925_1_24 (assembly GCF_041432335.1). Taxonomy (GTDB): domain Bacteria; phylum Bacillota; class Bacilli; order Lactobacillales; family Streptococcaceae; genus Streptococcus; species Streptococcus mitis_BM. The sequence continues at coordinate 13,320 of NZ_JAPVZM010000007.1, forward strand.
TAGTTTTTTATAGCAGATACTTGCTGATATAATACTTATCAAGCTTAAGCTACAAAAATAGAAGACAAGAAAGAACTTCCAAATACTAGTGGAAAAGATAATGTTGTGGTTACATCATTAGGATTCCTTGGATTATTCTTTGGTGCACTTCCATTTGTGAAACGCAAAAACTAATTAGTTGAAGATATAAAAGAGAAGGATTTATGACCTTCTCTTTTTGTGATATGGACTATAGTGAGAGTTCTATTGAAAAGAAGAAAAAAGTGAACAAAACGATGTTTCAGCGTTGTTCACTTTTATGTTATTCTATAAACTTACAATAGTTCTTCAAATTCAGAGACAGTTATTTCCAACTGCTCACTCGCAACCTCTGAAGCCAGAAGGCCTTGACGGACTAGATTTAATAGCATAGACAAACTTCCTTCAACTTTCCCACGTTCTAAACCTTTTTCAATACCTTCCGCTCGGCCTCGTTCCAGTCCTTTTTCAATGCCTTCCGCCCTAGCTGTTTCTAAAGCATAGTCCTGTGCTAACAAGGCTTGTTCTTCACGCATACGTAGTTGGCTAAACATCTTCCTGTCCTCCTCGGACCAGCTCTTGTAGTCTAGCAGTTGGTCTGCTTGGCTAATGGCTCGCTCGGGTTGTTGAGTAAAGGGCTTGTTCCCGAAAAACTCCAACCACGGTTTGCGAACCTTGTCTTTGCTGGTTTCTCTGTATTGTTTTAATTCCAAGAATGCCATCTTAACCAGATGGTTTTCTTGTCCATTGTTTGTGATGGTTAAGACCTCACCTGTCGTATCCTCTCGCATGCTAAAGCTATGAAAAGCTAGGTCATCTGAGAAATAATTGCTATCCACAATAGCGATTGCGTAAACTGGTGCGATGTGTTTGTAACTCTGGTGTGTACCACCTTCTCGTTGGCGAATTTTTTCTAGGTTTTGATTGATCTGACTGCACAAATAAGCCCACAGGCGATTGATGAAAAAATTCTGATGATGCACCTGAATCTCAATAATTACTTGAGTACCGTTGTCCAACTCCGCCAAGACATCTATACTAGTGTAAAAATCCTGAGCTGAGTAAGGTAGGGAAGGTAAGATGTGAATATTGCTTCCCTCTAAAATAGTTACATTTTTAGCTGGTAAATCCAGCATATCGCGGATAAACTGACAAGTGATTTCTGGATTGCTAAAGATTTTCTTAGCTACCAAATCATTGGTTGGGCTAATGCCCGGATGTCTTAGAATCATCCTTTTCCTCCTTTTATTATACCACAGTTTTAAATCTAGGTTTACTAGATTCACTGCTACTATCTATTTATTCGGAAAAAGTTTGAAAAATACTTGCTCTAGCTCTTTCCAATGGTATTTTTCCCTGCTTTCCTTTATAATGGGTGTATGGATAAGAAAAAATTATTATTGATTGATGGGTCTTCTGTTGCTTTTCGAGCATTTTTTGCGCTCTATCAGCAGTTGGACCGTTTTAAGAATGCGGCTGGATTGCATACCAATGCGATTTATGGCTTTCAGTTGATGTTGAGCCATTTGTTGGAGCGGGTTGAACCTAGTCATATTTTGGTGGCTTTTGATGCGGGAAAGACGACCTTCCGTACAGAGATGTATGCGGACTATAAGGGTGGTCGGGCTAAGACTCCGGATGAGTTTCGTGAGCAATTTCCTTTCATTCGTGAGTTGCTGGATCATATGGGGATTCGTCATTATGAGTTGGCTCAGTATGAGGCGGATGACATCATTGGGACGCTGGATAAGCTAGCAGAGCAGGATGGTTTTGATATTACCATTGTCAGTGGGGACAAGGACTTGATTCAGCTGACGGATGAGCATACGGTAGTTGAAATTTCCAAGAAAGGTGTGGCTGAGTTTGAGGCTTTTACGCCAGATTATCTCATGGAAAAGATGGGCATTACACCAGCTCAGTTTATCGATCTCAAGGCGCTCATGGGTGATAAGTCGGATAATATCCCTGGGGTTACTAAAATTGGTGAAAAGACGGGTATCAAGCTCTTGCTGGAGCATGGTTCACTCGAGGGAATTTATGAGAATATCGATGGGATGAAGGCTTCTAAGATGAAGGAAAATCTCATCCATGATAAGGAACTGGCCTTTTTGTCGAAAACACTAGCGACCATTGATACCAAGGCACCGATTGAGATTGGTTTGAAGGATTTGGTCTATAGTGGTCCAGATGTGGAAAATCTTGGAAAATTCTACGATGAGATGGGTTTCAAACAGCTCAAGCAGGCTTTAAATGTGTCGTCAGCTGATGTGGCTGAGAGTTTGGATTTTACTATTGTTGACCAAATTAGTCAAGATATGCTGAGTGAAGAATCTATCTTCCATTTTGAGCTTTTTGGTGAGAATTACCATACGGATGATTTGGTTGGATTTGCTTGGTCTTGTGGGGATAAACTTTATGCTACAGACAAGCTTGAACTTTTGCAAGAGCCGATTTTCAAGGATTTTCTAGAAAAAACACCTCTGAGAGTGTATGACTTTAAGAAGGCTAAAGTTCTCTTGAATCGCTTTGGTGTGGATTTGCAAGCGCCTGCTTTTGACAGCCGTTTGGCTAAATACCTCCTTTCGACTGTGGAGGACAATGAAATTGCGACCATCGCGAGTCTTTATGGTCAGACTTACTTGGCCGATGATGAGACTTTCTATGGTAAGGGAGTCAAGAAGGCCATTCCTGAACGCGAGAAATTCTTGGAGCATTTGGCGCGTAAACTTGCTGTTTTGGTCGAAACAGAGCCTGTTTTACTTGAAAAACTCAGTGAAAATGGTCAATTAGAGCTTCTTTATGATATGGAGCAACCTCTAGCTTTTGTCCTTGCCAAGATGGAAATTGCTGGGATTACGGTCAAGAAAGAGACTTTGTTTGAAATGCAGGCTGAAAATGAGCTTGTCATTGAAAAACTGACTCAAGAGATTTATGAACTGGCTGGTGAAGAGTTTAATATCAACTCGCCTAAGCAGTTGGGCGTGCTTCTCTTTGAAAAATTGGAACTTCCTCTAGAATACACTAAGAAAACCAAGACTGGATATTCGACAGCGGTGGATGTCTTGGAACGCTTGGCTCCTATTGCGCCAATTGTTAAGAAAATCCTGGATTACCGTCAGATTGCCAAGATTCAATCGACTTATGTGATTGGCTTGCAGGACTGGATTTTAGCAGATGGTAAGATTCATACTCGTTATGTGCAGGATTTGACCCAGACCGGGCGTTTGTCTAGTGTGGATCCAAACTTGCAAAATATTCCTGTGCGTTTGGAGCAGGGCCGTCTCATTCGTAAGGCTTTTGTGCCTGAGTGGGAGGATAGTGTGTTGCTCAGTTCGGATTATTCACAGATTGAATTGCGCGTTTTGGCGCATATTTCTAAGGATGAGCACTTGATTAAGGCCTTCCAAGAGGGGGCAGATATCCATACTTCGACAGCCATGAGGGTCTTTGGCATTGAGCGTCCTGAGGATGTGACTGCAAACGACCGTCGCAATGCCAAGGCGGTTAACTTTGGAGTGGTTTACGGGATTTCAGACTTTGGCTTGTCTAATAATTTGGGCATTAGCCGTAAGGAAGCCAAAGCCTACATTGATACCTACTTTGAACGTTTCCCAGGCATTAAAAACTACATGGATGAAGTGGTGCGTGAGGCGCGTGATAAGGGCTATGTAGAGACACTTTTCAAGCGTCGTCGTGAGTTGCCAGATATCAATTCTCGCAACTTCAACATTCGTGGTTTTGCGGAGCGGACAGCTATCAACTCTCCTATACAGGGTTCGGCGGCAGATATTCTCAAGATTGCCATGATTCAGCTAGACAAGGCTCTAGTTGAAGGTGGTTATCAGACTAAGATGCTTCTGCAAGTGCACGATGAAATCGTCCTTGAAGTTCCTAAATCTGAATTAGCAGAGATGAAAAAATTGGTCAAACAAACCATGGAAGAAGCCATTCAACTCAGTGTTCCCCTCATCGCAGATGAAAATGAAGGGGCAACCTGGTACGAGGCTAAATAAAAAGGGGGCTAGTCCTCCTTTTTTATAGTAGAATTATGCAAGCCTTTTCAAAATATGCTATACTGATGAAAAAGGAGGATTTCTATGAGTCAAGAATTTATCAATCCAAGTGATGGCGTGATTCGTCAGTATCTCGCAACGAGTAAAACCCTTGCTGTGGTGGGCTTGTCTGACCGTGAGGAAACAACTAGCAATCGAGTGACCAAGGAAATGCAGGCTCGGGGTTATAAAATTATCCCAGTCAATCCCAAGGCGGCAGGTGGCGAAATCTTGGGTGAAAAGGCTTATGCTAGTATAGCAGAGATTCCTTTTCCTGTAGATATTGTCAATGTTTACCGTCGCAGTGAGTTTCTGCCAGATGTGGCGCGTGATTTTCTCAAGGCTGATGCCAAGATTTTTTGGGCACAGCTAGGACTTGAAAGTCTAGAAGCGGAAGAAATCTTGCGTGCTGGTGGATGTGATGATATCGTGATGAATCGTTGCATCAAGAGAGAACATACACGCTTGATTGAGGAAGCATAAGAAAAAGGTAGCTGGTGGGCTACCTTTTGTGTTAGAAAATGCCGATAAGGGTCTGCATACCAAGACTGGTGAGGATGATGGCAATCCAGCAGATGGCTCCGAGAATAATGGATTTTCCACTGGATTTGACCATAGCGACCAGATTAGTTTTGAGACCGATAGCACTCATGGCCATGATAATGAGGAATTTGGAGAGTTGTTTGAGAGGGGTAAAGAAACTACTGGACACACCGAGAGAGGTCAGGAGGGTAGTTAGAAGAGATGCGAGGATAAAGTAAAGGATAAAAAGTGGGAAGACTTTTTTCAGTTGCAAGCCTTGCTTATTTTTTTGTTGGCGACTTTGCCAGTAGGAGAGAAAGAGAGTGATGGGGATGATAGCTAGGGTGCGCGTGAGTTTGACAATGGTTGCGGATTCGAGGGTATTAGTCTGGTAGAGACTGTCCCAGGCGCTGGCGGTAGCCGTTACAGAGGAAGTATCATTGACCGCAGTTCCTGCAAAGAGGGCGAAGCCGTCATTGGATAGATGAAGCCAGGTACCTAGCGTTGGAAAGATGAGCGCAGCCAAGACATTGAAGAAAAAGATAACGGAGATGGCTTGGGCTACTTCCTTTTCCTTGGCATGGATAACGGGCGCTGTCGCCGCAATGGCAGAACCACCACAGATAGAAGAACCTACTCCAATCAAGGTAGCCAGTTTTGTATCCAGTGAAAAGAAACGCTGGAAGAGGAAGGCAACAATCAAGGCTATTGAAATGGTGGACAGGATGACAGGGAGTGAAGATTGTCCGACTGCGAAGACTTGCGAGATATTGAGACCAAAACCAAGCAAGATAACGGCATACTGGAGCAATTTCTTGGAACTAAAGGTCAATCCAGCATCCAGTTGTTTATATGACGAGAGAAAGGGATGTAGGAGCATGCCCATAAAAATCGCAAAAACGGGTGCACCAATAACAGGAAAGAACCCACCTAAGTACCAAGATAGAATAGAAATGAGAAGGCAGGCCAAGATGCCTGCTCCATTTTTTGATAGAAATGACATAAAAACCTCCAAATAGAATCTGTTACCATTATAGACCTGTAAACAGGAAAAGTAAAATAGAAAGTGGAGCTAACAATTATTTGACAAGTAGTGCTAATTATGTAATAATAATCCTACAAGAACTGTAACGAAGTCTTGGCAAAAACAAAAATACCAGAGCTCCACCTCTGGTATTTCTTTTTGTCCAGTTACATTAAAACTAAACTCAGGTTATATTTTTTTGTCGCGCTTATCTAACCACTTTCTGACTATCCACTCAGAAATGACATTACCGGTAATAGTAATCAGTAATGGTGCTAGAATAACTGTAACGAAGATTAGCAAAAACTCACCTCCAAACTAAGTTCGTTAGTGGAGTTGCGACAAATCCATTTTAACATACTTCAATTTGTCATGCTAGCGTTATTCTATCATGTATTTTTGCGGTCGGGGGGCTTTTGTAGTATAATAGAGATACGTTTTTACAGTAGGAGGTATCTATGGACTTAACTAATCGCTTTAATAAACAGTTAGATAAGATTCAAGTTTCGTTGATTCGTCAGTTTGACCAGGCTATTTCGGAGATTCCTGGGGTCTTGCGTTTGACCTTGGGGGAACCTGATTTTACAACGCCAGACCATGTCAAGGAGGCAGCCAAGCGAGCGATTGATCAGAACCAATCCTACTATACAGGGATGAGTGGTCTGCTGACTCTACGTCAGGCGGCCAGTGACTTTGTTAAGGAAAAGTACCAACTGGACTATGCTCCTGAAAATGAAATCTTGGTTACAATTGGGGCGACAGAGGCTTTATCTGCTACTTTGACAGCTATTTTGGAAGAGGGAGACAAGGTGCTCTTGCCAGCTCCTGCCTATCCAGGTTATGAACCGATTGTTAATCTAGTTGGGGCAGAGGTTGTCGAGATTGATACGACTGAAAATGGGTTTGTCTTAACTCCTGAAATGTTGGAGAAGGCCATTTTGGAACAGGGAGACAAGCTCAAGGCGGTTATTCTCAACTATCCGGCTAATCCGACAGGAATTACCTACAATCGAGAGCAGTTGGAAGCCTTGGCAGCTGTTTTACGCAAATACGAAATTTTTGTTGTCTGTGATGAGGTTTACTCAGAATTGACCTACACAGGCGAAGCCCATGTGTCTCTAGGAACGATGTTGAGAGACCAGGCTATTATTATCAATGGTTTGTCTAAATCGCATGCTATGACAGGTTGGCGTTTGGGGTTGATTTTCGCTCCTGCGGCCTTCACAGCTCAGTTGATTAAGAGTCACCAGTACTTGGTTACTGCCGCAAATACTATGGCTCAACATGCTGCGGTGGAAGCTTTGACGGCTGGTAAAAACGATGCGGAACCGATGAAGAAGGAATACATCCAGCGTCGGGACTATATCATCGAAAAAATGACTGCTCTTGGTTTTGAGATCATCAAACCAGACGGTGCCTTCTATATCTTTGCTAAGATTCCAGCTGGCTACAATCAAGATTCCTTTGCTTTTCTGAAGGATTTTGCTCAGAAGAAGGCCGTTGCCTTTATCCCTGGTGCAGCCTTTGGGCGTTACGGGGAAGGTTATGTTCGCCTATCTTATGCAGCCAGCATGGAGACTATCAAAGAAGCCATGAAACGACTTGAGGAGTACATGAGAGAAGCATGATTCAGCCTATCACGAGTCAAGGCTTGGTGCTCTACAATCGCAATTTTCGTGAGGATGACAAGCTCGTCAAGATTTTTACAGAGCAGGCTGGCAAGCGCATGTTTTTTGTCAAACACGCTGGCCAGTCTAAGCTGGCGCCGGTTATTCAGCCCTTGGTGCTAGCACGATTTCTCTTGCGAATCAATGATGATGGGCTCAGTTACATTGAGGACTATCATGAGGTGATGACTTTTCCCAAGATTAATAGCGATCTCTTTGTCATGGCCTATGCGACCTATGTGGCAGCTCTTGCCGATGCTAGTTTGCAGGACAATCAGCAGGATGCTCCCTTGTTTGCTTTTTTGCAAAAGACTTTGGAGTTGATGGAAGCAGGTTTGGATTATCAGGTTTTGACCAATATTTTTGAAATTCAAATCTTGACCAGATTTGGAATCAGCCTCAATTTTAATGAGTGTGTCTTTTGTCATCGGGTCGGTCAGGCTTTTGACTTTTCTTTCAAATATGGAGCCTGCCTCTGTCCAGAGCATTATCATGAAGATGAGAGACGTTGCCATCTCAATCCCAATATCCCTTATCTGCTCAATCAATTTCAAGCCATTGATTTTGAGACTTTGGAGACCATTTCGCTCAAGCCTGAAATCAAGCAAGAGTTACGCCAATTTATGGATCAACTCTACGAAGAGTACGTTGGGATTCACCTAAAATCAAAGAAATTTATTGATTCCCTAGCAGACTGGGGACAATTACTAAAAGAGGAAAAGAAATGAAAAAAATTGCAGTAGATGCTATGGGGGGAGATTACGCACCTCAGGCCATCGTTGAGGGAGTCAATCAAGCCCTAGCTGACTTTTCAGATATTGAGGTTCAACTCTACGGAGATGAAGCTAAAATCAAGCAATATCTGACAGCGACAGAGCGCGTCAGCATTATCCATACGGATGAGAAGATTGATTCAGACGATGAACCTACGAGAGCTATTCGAAAGAAGAAAAATGCCAGTATGGTATTGGCGGCCAAGGCTGTCAAAGAGGGTGAAGCAGACGCTGTTCTCTCGGCTGGGAATACAGGTGCTTTGTTGGCAGCAGGATTCTTCATCGTGGGTCGTATCAAGAACATTGATCGCCCTGGGCTTATGTCGACCTTGCCGACTGTAGATGGGAAGGGATTTGACATGCTGGACCTCGGTGCCAATGCGGAAAATACAGCCCAGCACCTCCATCAATATGCGGTTCTAGGTTCCTTCTATGCTAAAAATGTCCGTGGCATTGCGCAACCACGTGTTGGCTTGCTCAATAACGGAACAGAGAGTAGTAAGGGCGACCCGCTTCGCAAGGAAACCTATGAATTATTAGCGGCTGATGAAAGTTTGAATTTTATCGGAAATGTGGAAGCGCGTGATTTGATGAATGGCGTTGCGGATGTTGTTGTGGCAGATGGTTTCACGGGAAACGCTGTGCTCAAATCCATCGAAGGGACAGCCATGGGAATCATGGGCTTGCTCAAGACAGCTATTACAGATGGTGGTCTTCGAGCGAAACTAGGCGCACTCCTTCTCAAGGATAGCCTCAGAGGTTTGAAAAAACAGCTCAACTACTCAGATGTTGGTGGAGCGGTCTTGTTTGGTGTTAAGGCACCGGTTGTCAAGACTCATGGCTCAAGTGATGCCAAGGCTGTTTATAGTACAATTCGCCAGATTCGTACCATGCTAGAGACAGACGTAGTTGCCCAGACTGCGCGTGAATTTTCAGGAGAATAAAAGAGATGACAGAAAAAGAAATTTTTGACCGTATTGTGACCATTATCCAAGAGCGACAGGGAGAGGACTTTGTCGTGACAGAATCCTTGAGTCTTAAAGACGATTTGGATGCGGACTCAGTCGACTTGATGGAGTTTATCTTGACGCTGGAAGATGAATTTAATATCGAAATCAGTGATGAGGAAATTGACCAACTCCAAAGTGTAGGAGATGTGGTTAAAATCATTCAAGCAAAATAGAAATCGGAGTTCCAAGGCACTTGCTTTGGAATTTTTCTTTGGCTTAAGTGACCGTTTAGGAACAGATTTAGTCTTTCTAGGGACAGGAGAAATCTGAGGACAAATAAGGGATATAATGAAATCAGAAAAATCAATCTCCAAAAAGGAGATAAAAGAAAGGATTTTCACGATGAAAAAATATCTTTATTCTAGTTTGTTAGTTCTTGCAGGAGGCGTTCTCCTAGCAAATACTACGGTAGCCTATGCTGATTCCCCATCAGCAAGTGAGAAAGAAGCGATTGCTCAATTAGTTAATCAAGGCAAGATAAAAGCTGAAGAAGCTGATCAAGTAAAATTGATTGGTTTTGAAGATAAAGAAACTCAAGCAGAGGGCAATCAAGAGAAGAAAGCTTTCAATCAATATCGTGATCCTAAAGGAACATGGATGCAAACCAATGGTAAATGGTGGTTTAAATACGGTTCAGGTGGGTATGCTAAAAATTGGGAACAATTAGATGGCAAGTGGTACTATTTTGATGACCAAGGATGGATGAAAGAAAATACTTGGATTCAACCTGATGGCAATTATTACTACTTATCTGCTAGTGGTGCTATGGTCACTGGTTATCAACGTGTGAATGGTACACCATATTTCTTTAGAGAAAGTGGTGTATGGGTAGAAAATCGTGGGCAAGCTCTTGGTGAATATGCAAAGACATTTGTAGGAAAAATCCCATATGTTTGGGGTGGGGCAGATTTGAATAGTGGCGTAGATTGCTCAGGATTTACGATGGCTATTCATGCTAAGTTTGATATTAGTATTCCTAGAGTAACCTATGGTCAAGCAACAGGAGGAAGTTATGTAAGTAATGGTTCTCAACAAGCTGGAGATTTGATTTTGTATAATAGTGAAGGGACAAATGACCATGTAGGTATTTATGTTGGTGGCGGAAAGGTAGTTCATGCTCCGTATCCAGGTCAATATGTTTCTTATATGGATCAATACGGTATTACTCAAAATACAATTCGTAGATATTGGTAATATTGTCTAATCTTTCACAATATTATTGACTTTGATTATGAAAAGTATTAGAATATAGCTAAATAAAGAGGGGAAGCCCTCCTGTAGCTATTCAATAAAGGAGGAATTGGCTATGAAAAAATCTAAACTACTCACTCTTGGTCTGCTTGTAGGTGCTGGTCTGCTTTTGTCAATCAATCAAGCACAAGCTGCAGATACTTGGGTTAAAAATGGTGCTGACTGGAATCTTTCACAAGATGGTAGTCTAGCTAAGGATAAATGGGTACAAAATGCTGGCTCATGGTATCACTTCGACAGCACTGGTAAAATGCAGACAGGCTGGCTCAAAGACGGCAATACTTGGTATTCTCTAGCAGATAGTGGTGCTATGCGCACAGGCTGGTACAAGGAAGGAAATACATGGTACTCACTAGCAGATAGTGGTGCTATGCGCACAGGTTGGTACAAAGAAGGATCTACATGGTATTACCTCAAAGGCAGTGGCGCTATGGCAACAGGATGGGCGACTCCAAATGGTAAATGGTCTTACTTTGAAAAATCAGGTGCTATGGTCGCAGATAGAGCTGTTCCAGCCAGTGATGGGGAAAGTTATGTCATTGGTAAGGATGGTTATCTAGCAAATAGAAAAGATGCTGGATACAATATTCATGATATTGTCAAACTTGGAGATGGGCAAGAATATTTGCTAAATGCTAAAGGTGACGATGTTATTATTGAAAAAAATGCTTGGTATATCAGACCAGAGTTCAAGAAGTTTTCTAATAAATATGGAGATGAGGTTGCAAATACTACCTTAGCTTTAGTGGATAATAAAGAAGAAGGACAAGAAATTGATCCTAAGGCAGTTGTACAGAACTTCCAAAACTTACCAAATCGCTACTACTTTGATGAAAATGGACATCGTGTGATTAATATCCCAGCAATGACAACCTATTCAGAGATTAAAAAAGTTGGCAATGATGTCTATTTAGAAAATCCAGGTGCACGACTTCGTCTTGGGGCTACCCACTTTACAATCAATAACAATAAACTATACTATTTAGAAAATGAGAAAGGTAAGCTCAAAACAGGTTACTTTGTATTGATTGATGATGGAGCAACCACTACTCACCATCACATTCTAGCCTATGCGGATCAATCTGGTGAGATTCTTAAGATGAAACGCTTACCATCAGGAGTTTCAGATTATCTTGATAAAGAAATTGATGGTTTATATGGTGAAAAAATTAAAATTGAATCTCCACACTCAAACGAATATTATAAAGTGGTTGTGGTTAAATAAAAATAATATCTTCACAACTAATTGTTAACACTCTAACCAATATACCATTTTCAGGAGGCTTTAGATTTCTTGTATTTTAAAAGGAAACTAAAGCCTTTTGTAGATGGAACAGGGGATAGAGTTATCTATAAAATAATGAAAAGGAGTCAGTCATGGAAATGAAAAATACATTTGTAGAATTAGAACAATTTGAAGAGTTAACCCCAGAGGTATTGGAGGAAGTGAATGGTGGAGGGATTTTTGAAGATATTTACCATTGGCTACATCTACTCCCAGAGCCAAGATAGTATTTTGATTAAAATGTGTTAACTAAACAGATTTATGATTATATTACTTGAATTTTTAGTGTTTATATTGATTTTAATCAATATTTTAGCTCCTCCGATTTATCTAGGTAGTCAACTCTCTAAAGCATTTTATGACAAACGCTCTATATTTCTTTGGGTAGTTTTTCAGCTATTTGCTACCTTCGTTTTTCCGAGTTTCTTGCATGTTGCCAATTTATTATTCTTTTATATAATATTTTGGATTGTGTTAAAGAAAAAGAAGAAGGAAGCTCTCTTTCTTGCCCTTTATCTATTTATGTTTTATCAAAGTATTCGATATTTGGTTTTGACATTTATAATACGATTGATATTTGACTACTCTGAACTATCTGATTTCTTGCATAGTGGATTTAATTCTGTATTTAGTTTGATTTCGTTGTTTTTGTCTGTTGTCATTTTAAGACGATGGGGAATTGATTTCAATATATTATTTTTAGATAAATTTCAATCGTTAGTGACGAAAAGTATGTGGATCTTATCCTTATTGTTTGGTTTCAGACTGTTTTCATCCATCATGTCTGGAGGATGTAATTCTTTCTATGTTCGTTTTGACACGACCATTTCTCTCCTGATTTTCATTCTCTTTTTCTCTTGGCTCTTTTACATCAAGCATTTGGAGCAGGTTTATCGTGATGAGCAAACCATTCAGAGACAGGAAGATGAAAATCGTTCCTTGCAAGGAATAGTGGATAAGCTAGGTCATCTCTATGATGAAGTTCGAGGTTTCCGTCATGATTTTGCAGGAATTGTCGCCAGCATGGAGCCTGCCATAGCGAATCAAGACATGGCTGAGGTGTCTACCATTTATCAAGATGTCTTTCTAAAGACCAATGAAAAGCTGAGAAAGGCAGATTACACAGCCTTTAATCTTCACAATATTCATGACATAGCCATTCGTAATACCTTGGGCAAAGCCATGATTGTGGCAGATAAGCAGGGAATTCATTTTAGTTTGGAGACGGTGGGGGTTGTCGAAGAGCTGGCTTTGCCGATGTTGGAGGCTATCCGTATCCTCTCTATCCTCACGACAAATGCCTTAGAGGCAGCCAGTGAGGCGGAAAATCCGCAGATTCGGGTTGCTTTATTGGCAGGAGATAGGAGTGTCCGTTTTATCATTGAAAACACTCGTAAGAAAGAAGAACTGAATCCCAGTATTCTCAGTCAAAAGGGGTACTCTACCAAGGGCAACCACAGTGGACTGGGCTTAGCGACCTTGGAGGATATGGTTTTTCATTATGATTTGAACTTAGATACCCAGCTAGGAGAGACGACCTTTAGACAAGATTTAGAATTGCCATTTAAGGATGAGAAACGAGGGGGAGAGAAATGAGAATTTTAGTTTTGGAAGACGATAGAGTCCAGCAAGGACGGATAGAGCAGACTTTACTAGATATCGGTCGCTCTCGCAATTTGAGATTGGAAATTGATATTGCCAAAAACTATGGAGATGTTGAAAAGTATTCTCAGTATTTTGACCATTACCAGCTCTATTTATTGGATTTAGAGATCGATGGAGAGCGTGAACGGGGCTTTCAGGTTGCTCAACAGATTCGGGAGCGGGATCCTTTTACAAGCATTGTTTTTGTGTCTACGCACTCGGAGGCCTTGCCTCTAGCTTTTCGCTACCACTTATCTGCCTTGGATTTTATTTCCAAGGATCAGCCAGAGGAGGATTACCGTCATCAGCTGGAGCGCTGTCTGGACTATGTTCTGGCAGTGGACAAGAGGGAAAATATGCGTCTCTTCACCTATAGTTTTGAGGGAAGACGGGGTTTTACTCTGCCCTACCATGAAATTTTAGCCTTTGAAACCTCAGTGGAATCCCACCGTATCAAGGTCTATTATGCCAATCACTCTATCAAGACCATTTATGGCAGTCTCAAGGATATCGCTGCCAAGGCTGAAAAAGATTACTTTGTCTATGCCAATCGCAATACGTTAGTCAGTTTACAGGCCATTGAAGAGATGACTGCGACAGAAGTGACCCTGTTAGAAGGCTTGCATTTTCCCGTATCACGGACAGCCAGAAGAACCCTAAAAAAACATCTCAATGTCTAATATCTGTTAGACTTGGATGAGTTTATCAATAAGAATGTCGGAAAATTTTCTGATATTCTTATTTTTTTGACTTCGTTTTCGAATAGATAGGTAAGAGGAAAAAGGAAGGAGTCTAGTTCATGTTTATATCAATGTTCTACCCATGGTTCACTGAGTTATTTTTTAAATAAATTTAATTTAGTTGTACATTTTCGAAATTTTTTCGAATAGATAAGTAAGAGGAAAAGGAAAGGAGTTTGGTTTATGTTTATATCAATGTTCTACCCATGGTTCACTGAGTTATTTTTTAAATAAATTTAATTTAGTTGTACATTTTCGAAGTTTTTTTCGAATAGATAAGTAAGAGGAAAAGGAAAGGAGCCTAGTTCATGTTTATATCAATGTTCTACCCATGGTTCACTGAGTTATTTTTTAAATAAATTTAATTTAGTTGTACGTTTTCGAAATTTTTTTCGAATAGATAAGTAAGAGGAAAAGGAAAGGAGCCTAGTTCATGTATCTACCAATTTTTTATCCGTGGTTCATTAAATTATTTTTTAAATAAAATTTAATTTAGTTGTACATTTTCGAAATTTTTTTCGAATAGATAAGTAAGAGGAAAAAGAAAGGAATAAAATAATGAAAGAACATTATTATGGATTTGTTGAGCTAACTTCGGAAGAATTGACCGATATTCAAGGTGGAGAAAATTGGACGAAGACCCTTGTAGATTGGTACATTGGATTTCGTAGAGGTTTCGGTTTTTAGGAGGATAAGTAATGAACGAAATGAATAACAAGTATACTATTGAAGTATTAAAGGAAAGCGACTTGGCTTTGCTGGTGGGTGGTAGCAAGGAAAGTTATCAACGGGGTCTAATTACAGGTCTATTGTTACGCGGTGTATTTATTGGAACCCCATTTTTTAGAAGATAAGATTTAGAAAAAATAGAACAATAGGAGAAAAAGATGACAAATTTTGACAAAATGGAGCAGAACTTTGTAGCTCTTACAGAAGAAGAGTTGGTGAATGTAGATGGGGGAGCATTACCTCTTGTAGTCGCTGGAGTGTCTATTTGGAAGATAGGTGCAGCAGTAGCAGGTGGAGCAGCAGCGCTTTTTGCTGGAGGAGCAGCTTTGGGGTATTATGCGAATAGACCATAATCTGATTGTAGTCAGAGAGGCATTTCTATGTTTTTAAAAAAAGAAGTGATATTATTAGGGGTATTGTTATCGCTACGTATTATTTTTACTATCGTTCAAATTTTAATTGATTATAAAATATTATCTGGACAGTATAGTATAAATTTTATGGATATTTCAGAAGTATTTATCTATCCAATACTCATTTTAATCATTTACATAGCAATAAAATATAATATAAAGGAGTAATGACGAACATGAACTTAGAACAATTTTATCAATTATCTGACGATGAATTAGTGGGAACAAAAGGTGGTTTTGGTCTTGCGGAAGCAGTTGGGATTGCAGGAGTACTGAATGCTGCTGTACAAATTTTTAATGCTGGTTACAAATTTGGTTCAGATTTTGCTCGTCGTGGGCGTTAGATAATGAACAGTTGTAACCTTAATCTTAATACATTGTTACCTAAACTAGCCACGATATGTCCTTTGTTGGGAATAACTCTTAATCTCGCGCTTCATGTGATTCGTACAGGTTCGTTAGTATCCTTTAATTGGCAATGGACTTTGGTTGGTTTGCTTTTCTCAGCATATTTTGGTATTTTTCGCAAAGATTTATCAAAAAATAATCAAAATCATAAATGAAGAACATGAATCAAAAGGATTTTGTGCATGTGAATGGTAGCGTTTTTCCGCCATTCTTGTCAGGTAATTAGGAGTTTCTTATGAAAACATTTTTATTAGGTTTTGCTGAGGGTTATTTTACCGTATCACTCATTATCTACATCGCAACGTATTTGATTTTGAAAAATCCGATCAATACCCTATTTTATCCAGAAATTTACCCCGTTTTATTTGGGCTCTTTTATCTAGGATATAAGGTCAATAAAAAGCAAGTAGAGTAAGCAGCTAAGAATGACTTGTTAGTCTGAGCTGAAAATGGCTAGGGTAGAATCTAAGAATGCATCACATTGGAGTTTAATATGAAATTTGTTAAATCAATACTGAAAGTTTGGCCTGAAATTATGGTATTACTTAGTTCAATGTCTTATATCATCATCAGATTAGTAGCTGACATAAATAAAGTATCTTTACCTACTTGCTTTGATAATTTCAATATACCAACGATTGCATTATTTATGATGGTCTTCATTCTTTTATACAGAAGTAAAGAAAAAAGAATGGATAAATTTGAAGTAGTAGACGCTCTATAGGGAATAGGTGTCTTATAGTAACGAATCAAAAAAGGAGTAACTATGAATCGTAATTTAGAACGGTGTTATCTATTCTGACTAGGAATAGATCATACCAGAGGTGGCTTAGAAATAGCAGGGACATTAAAAATTGAAGTAACTTTAAATAGGATGTCGTAAAGGTTACTATCAATGATTTATTTGTTCCAAGCTTGCCTAGGGTGTCCGAAAAAAATCATTTTCCTTTCAATAGCATATTTTTAGTAGGTAGGACGTTTGTTCTGCCTATTTTTTGCCAAAAGTGCAGTTGAGATGTTTATTTGGAGTTTTACATATATTTTTGATAAAATAGTTATAGAAATTAGGAGAGTTGAAGAAAAGAAATGAAGAAGGTTTTAAAATATTTTTTAGTATTTGTTTTTCTATTTTTGATGAATATTTTCATCTTTAAGATACTAGCAACTCTGGGATTTCAGCTGACAATGAGTGAAAAGAGTTATATTGTACCACCGCTGTTTTCGATTATCGTTTTATATATGATTGACAAAAGAATTAGGCAGAAAAAGAAATAAATATATATTTTAGGCATGACTTTTGTTCTGCCTATTTTTTTATCCAAAAAGTACAGTTGGGAGGGGGATAGGCGCATTTGGGGAGGAAGTCCAGATTTTGTTTGGGGATTGGGGTAAGATAGTTATTATCAGATGAGTTTATACTCTTCGAAAATCAAATTCAAACCACGTCAACGTCGCCTTGCCGTATATATGTGACTGACTTCGTCAGTCCTATCTACAACCTCAAAACAGTGTTTTGAGCAGCCTGCGGCTAGTTTACTCTTTGATTTTCATTTAGTATTAGAAAAAGGAGATGAATATGAAATTTGGGAAACGTCACTATCGTCCGCAGGTGGATCAGATGGACTGCGGTGTAGCTTCATTAGCCATGGTTTTTGGCTACTATGGTAGTTACTATTCTTTAGCTCACTTGCGAGAATTGGCCAAGACGACCATGGATGGGACGACGGCTTTGGGCTTGGTCAAGGTGGCAGAGGAGATTGGCTTTGAGACGCGAGCGATTAAGGCGGATATGACGCTCTTTGACTTGCCAGATTTGACCTTTCCTTTTGTTGCCCATGTGCTTAAGGAAGGGAAATTGCTCCACTACTATGTGGTGACTGGGCAGGATAAGGATAGCATTCATATTGCCGATCCAGATCCTGGGGTGAAATTGACCAAACTGCCACGTGAGCGTTTTGCGGAAGAATGGACAGGGGTGACTCTGTTTATGGCACCTAGTCCAGACTATAAGCCCCATAAGGATCAAAAGAATGGCCTGCTCTCTTTTATCCCTATATTAGTGAAGCAGCGTGGCTTGATTGCCAATATCGTTTTGGCAACACTCTTGGTTACCGTGATTAACATTGTGGGTTCTTATTATCTGCAGTCTATCATTGATACCTATGTGCCAGATCAGATGCGTTCGACGCTGGGGATTATCTCTATCGGACTGGTCATCGTCTATATTCTCCAGCAGGTCTTGTCTTATGCTCAGGAGTATCTCTTACTTGTTTTGGGGCAACGCTTGTCGATTGATGTGATTTTGTCCTATATCAAGCATGTTTTTCACCTGCCTATGTCCTTTTTTGCGACACGTCGTACAGGGGAAATCGTTTCTCGTTTTACAGATGCTAACAGTATCATTGATGCGCTGGCTTCGACCATTCTTTCGATTTTCCTAGATGTATCAACGGTTGTCATTATTTCCCTTGTTTTATTTTCACAAAATACCAATCTCTTTTTCATGACTTTATTGGCACTTCCTATCTATACAGTGATTATCTTTGCTTTTATGAAGCCGTTTGAAAAGATGAATCGGGATACCATGGAAGCCAATGCAGTTCTGTCTTCTTCTATCATTGAGGACATCAACGGTATTGAGACTATTAAGTCCTTGACCAGTGAGAGTCAGCGTTACCAAAAAATTGACAAGGAATTTGTGGATTATCTGAAAAAATCCTTTACCTATAGTAGGGCAGAGAGTCAGCAAAAGGCTCTGAAAAAAGTTGCCCATCTCTTGCTCAATGTCGGCATTCTCTGGATGGGGGCTGTTCTGGTCATGGATGGCAAGATGAGTTTGGGGCAGTTGATTACCTATAATACCTTGCTGGTTTACTTTACAAATCCTTTGGAAAATATCATCAACCTGCAAACCAAGCTTCAGACAGCGCAGGTTGCCAATAACCGTCTAAATGAAGTGTATCTGGTAGCTTCGGAGTTTGAGGAGAAGAAAACGGTTGAGGATTTGAGCTTGATGAAGGGAGATATGACCTTCAAGCAGGTTTACTATAAGTATGGTTATGGTCGAGACGTCTTGTCGGATATCAATTTGACTATTCCGCAGGGTTCTAAGGTTGCTTTTGTGGGAATTTCAGGGTCAGGTAAGACGACCTTGGCCAAGATGATGGTTAATTTTTACGACCCAAGTCAAGGGGAGATTAGTCTGAGTGGTGTCAATCTCAATCAGATTGATAAAAAAGCCCTGCGCCAGTATATCAACTATCTGCCTCAACAGCCCTATGTCTTTAACGGAACGATTTTGGAGAATCTTCTTTTGGGAGCCAAGGAGGGGACGACTCAAGAGGATATCTTACGGGCGGTCGAATTGGCAGAGATTCGGGAGGATATCGAGCGTATGCCCCTGAATTACCAGACAGAGTTGACTTCGGATGGGGCAGGAATCTCAGGTGGTCAACGTCAGAGAATTGCTCTGGCGCGTGCTCTCTTGACAGATGCGCCGGTCTTAATTTTGGATGAGGCGACCAGCAGTTTGGATATCTTGACAGAGAAGCGAATTGTCGATAATCTCATGGCTTTAGACAAGACCTTGATTTTCATTGCTCACCGCTTGACCATTGCAGAGCGGACAGAGAAGGTTGTTGTCTTGGATCAGGGCAAGATTGTTGAAGAAGGAAATCATGATGATTTGCTTGCACAGGGTGGCTTTTACGCCCATTTGGTGAATAGCTAGAAAGAGGAGAGGATGAAACCAGAATTTTTAGAAAGTGCGGAGTTTTATAATCGTCGTTACCATAATTTTTCCAGTCGGGTGATTGTCCCCATGTCCCTTCTGCTCGTGTTTTTGCTTGGATTTGCAACATTTGCAGAGAAGGAGATGAGTTTGTCTACTAGAGCTACTGTTGAGCCTAGTCGAATCCTTGCAAATATCCAGTCAACTAGCAACAATCGTATGCTTGTCAATCATTTGGAAGAAAATAAGCTGGTTAAAAAGGGAGAACTGTTAGTTCAATATCAGGAAGGGGCAGAGGGTGTCCAAGCGGAGTCTTATGCCAGTCAGTTGGACATGCTTAAGGATCAAAAAAAGCAATTGGAGTATTTGCAAAAGAGCCTGCAAGAAGGGGAGAACCACTTTCCAGAGGAGGATAAATTTGGCTACCAAGCCACCTTTCGTGACTACATCAGCCAAGCAGGTAGTCTTAGGGCTAGTACATCGCAACAAAATGAGACCATCGCGTCCCAGAATGCAGCAGCTAGCCAAACCCAAGCTGAAATCGGTAACCTCATCAGCCAAACAGAGGCTAAAATTCGCGATTACCAGACAGCTAAGTCAGCTATTGAAACAGGTGCTTCCTTGGCCAGTCAGAATCTAGCTTACTCTCTCTACCAGTCCTACAAGTCTCAGGGCGAGGAAAATCCGCAAGCTAAGGCTCAGGCAGTGGCGCAGGTTGAAGCACAGCTTTCTCAGTTAGAATCTAGTCTTGCTACTTACCGTGTCCAGTATGCAGGTTCAGGTACCCAGCAAGCCTATGCGTCAGGCTTAGGCAGTCAATTGGAGTCTCTCAAATTCCAACACTTGGCTAAGGTTGGTCAGGAATTGACCCTTCTAGACCAGAAAATTTTCGAGGCAGAATCGGGTAAGAAGGTTCAGGGAAATCTTTTAGACAAGGGGAAAATTACGGCGAGTGAGGATGGGGTGCTTCACCTTAATCCTGAGACTAGTGATTCTACTATGGTAGCAGAAGGTGCCTTACTAGCCCAACTTTATCCGTCCTTGGAAAAAGAAGGGAAAGCCAAACTAACAGCTTATCTTAGTTCAAAAGATGTAGCAAGGATTAAGGTCGGTGATTCTGTTCGCTATACTACGACTCATGATGCCAAGAATCAGCTTTTCCTAGATTCTACTATTACAAGTATTGATGCGACAGCTACTAAGACTGAAAAAGGGAATTTCTTTAAAATCGAGGCGGAGACTAATCTAACTTCTGAGCAGGCTGAAAAACTTCGTTACGGGATGGAAGGTCGCCTACAGATGATTACGGGCAAGAAAAGTTATCTACGTTATTATTTAGATCAATTTTTGAACAAAGAGTAATGTTCGTGTTTTTAGAGTTAAATGATTTTAAAACTGTGAGAAATATTCTTCTTGCGGTTTTTTCTTTATGATTTTTGAAGCCACTACGTTATTTATTCGGTTAAATTCTTGTAATTTTAGGTTTTTTATGGTAGAATGTGCTCAAGTAATACGAAAGGCGAACTTTAAAATGTCAAAACAATTGATCTATTCGGGAAAAGCTAAAGATATCTATACAACTGAGGATGAAAATCTTATTATTTCAACTTACAAGGACCAGGCGACTGCTTTTAATGGTGTTAAGAAGGAGCAGATTGCGGGCAAAGGAGTTTTGAATAATCAGATTTCATCTTTTATTTTTGAGAAATTAAATGCGGCTGGTGTGGCGACTCACTTTGTGGAGAAGCTTTCAGACACGGAACAACTCAATAAAAAGGTTAAGATTATTCCTTTGGAAGTCGTGCTACGCAACTACACGGCTGGTTCCTTTTCAAAACGTTTTGGTGTGGATGAGGGAATCGCCTTGGAGACTCCGATTGTTGAATTTTACTACAAAAATGATGATTTGGATGACCCATTTATTAATGACGAGCATGTGAAATTCCTACAGATTGCGGATGACCAGCAAATCTCCTACTTGAAGGAAGAAACGCGTCGTATCAATGAACTCTTGAAAGCCTGGTTCGCTGAGATTGGGCTTAAGTTGATTGACTTTAAGCTAGAGTTCGGTTTTGATAAGGATGGCAAGATTATCTTAGCAGACGAATTTTCACCAGATAACTGCCGCTTGTGGGATGCGGATGGTAACCACATGGATAAGGATGTTTTTCGTAGAGGATTGGGAGAACTAACAGACGTTTATGAGATTGTTTGGGAAAAGTTACAGGAATTGAAATAATCTATTTGCAAGACTCTCAAGGTCATTTGGAAAGATTGCAAGAGCTGAAATAAAGGAATAAGAATTGATGGATAAACGTATTTTTGTTGAAAAAAAGGCTGATTTTCAGGTCAAGTCAGAGAGTTTGGTTAGAGAACTCCAGCATAACTTGGGACTTTCAAGCTTGAAAAGTATTCGCATCGTGCAAGTGTATGATGTCTTTAACTTGGCAGAGGACCTGTTTGCACCTGCAGAGAAACACATCTTCTCTGAGCAGGTGACAGATCATGTCTTGGACGAAGCGGCTGTGCAGGCGGATCTGGCTAACTATGCTTTCTTTGCTATTGAAAGTCTACCTGGGCAGTTTGACCAGCGTGCAGCATCTTCACAGGAAGCCTTGCTTTTGCTAGGTAGCTCGAGTGATGTAACAGTCAATACCGCTCAACTTTACTTAGTCAATAAAGATATTGATGCGACTGAGTTGGAAGCAGTCAAGAACTACTTGCTCAATCCAGTTGATTCTCGTTTCAAGGACATCACGACAGGGATTGCCAAGCAGGAATTTTCTGAGTCAGACAAGACCATTCCTAAATTGACTTTCTTTGAAAACTATACAGCAGAAGACTTTGCGCGCTACAAGGCTAAACAAGGGATGGCCATGGAAGTGGATGATTTGCTTTTTATCCAAGACTACTTCAAGTCAATCGGGCGCGTGCCGACGGAAACAGAACTCAAGGTTTTGGACACTTACTGGTCTGACCACTGCCGTCACACGACTTTTGAGACAGAGTTGAAGCAGATTGATTTCTCAGCTTCTAAATTCCAAAAACAATTGCAGTCAACCTATGACAAATATATTGCTATGCGCGAAGAGTTGGGTCGCTCTGAAAAACCACAAACCTTGATGGATATGGCGACTATTTTCGGTCGTTATGAGCGTGCTAATGGACGTTTGGATGACATGGAAGTGTCAGATGAAATCAATGCTTGCTCAGTAGAAATCGAAGTGGACGTTAATGGTGTGAAAGAACCATGGCTCCTCATGTTCAAGAACGAAACCCACAATCACCCAACGGAAATTGAGCCATTTGGTGGTGCTGCTACCTGTATCGGTGGAGCCATTCGTGACCCATTGTCAGGTCGTTCCTACGTTTATCAAGCCATGCGTATTTCAGGTGCTGGTGATATTACAGCACCGATTTCGGAAACGCGTGCTGGTAAGCTGCCACAACAGGTTATTTCTAAGACAGCTGCTCATGGTTATTCTTCATATGGTAACCAGATTGGGCTTGCGACGACCTACGTTCGTGAGTATTTCCATCCAGGCTTTGTAGCTAAACGCATGGAGCTTGGTGCTGTTGTCGGAGCGGCTCCTAAGGGCAATGTTGTCCGTGAAAAACCGGAAGCGGGTGATGTCATTATCCTCCTTGGAGGTAAGACTGGACGTGATGGTGTCGGTGGTGCGACGGGCTCTTCTAAGGTTCAAACGGTTGAGTCTGTGGAAACTGCTGGAGCTGAGGTTCAAAAAGGGAATGCCATCGAAGAACGTAAGATTCAGCGCCTCTTCCGTAATGGTGATGTCACTCGTCTCATTAAGAAATCCAACGACTTTGGTGCTGGTGGTGTCTGTGTAGCCATCGGTGAATTGGCAGACGGTCTTGAAATCGACCTCAACAAGGTACCTCTTAAATACCAGGGCTTGAATGGTACCGAAATTGCCATCTCTGAATCACAAGAACGGATGGCGGTTGTGGTTCGTCCTGAAGATGTGGATGCCTTCGTTGCTGAATGTAACAAAGAGAATATTGATGCTGTTGTGGTGGCGACAGTGACTGAAAAACCAAATCTAGTCATGCACTGGAATGGTGAAACCATTGTCGACTTGGAGCGTCGCTTCCTTGATACCAATGGTGTACGAGTGGTTGTCGATGCCAAGGTTGTAGACAAGGATGTCAAACTCCCAGAAGAACGCACAACAAGCGTAGAAACACTGGAAGCTGATACACTTACAGTTCTATCTGATTTGAATCATGCGAGTCAAAAAGGATTACAGACTATCTTTGACTGCTCTGTTGGACGCTCAACGGTTAATCACCCCCTTGGTGGTCGTTACCAACTCACACCAACTGAGGCATCTGTGCAGAAATTACCAGTTCAACACGGTGTGACTCATACTGCATCAGTCATGGCTCAAGGATTCAACCCATATGTAGCTGAATGGTCTCCATACCACGGTGCTGCCTATGCGGTGATCGAAGCAACTGCTCGTTTGGTGGCTTCGGGCGCTAACTGGTCTAAGGCTCGCTTCTCTTACCAAGAGTATTTCGAGCGCATGGACAAACAAGCTGAGCGTTTTGGCCAGCCAGTAGCAGCTCTCCTAGGCTCTATCGAGGCACAAATTCAGCTTGGTTTGCCATCTATCGGTGGTAAGGACTCCATGTCTGGTACTTTTGAAGAATTGACAGTACCGCCAACCTTGGTCGCTTTTGGGGTGACGACGGCAGATAGCCGTAATGTGCTCTCTCCAGAATTTAAAGCTGTTGGGGAAAATATCTACTACATTCCAGGCCAAGCACTCTCAGCAGAGATTGATTTTGACTTAATTAAGTCAAATTTTGCTCAGTTTGAAGCCCTTCAAAAGGCTCATAAAGTGACATCTGCATCAGCTGTCAAATATGGTGGTGTTGTGGAAAGTTTGGCACTTGCTACCTTTGGAAATCATATCGGTGCAGAAGTAACCTTGCCTGAACTTGAAACGGCTTTGACAGCTCAATTAGGCGGATTTATCTTCACATCTCCTGAAGAAATCGCTGGAGTAGAGAAGATTGGTCAAACGAAAGCAGACTTTACACTCCTTGTAAACGGTGTGAAGCTAGATGGACACAAACTTGACAGTGCCTTCCAAGGAAAATTGGAAGAAGTTTACCCAACAGAATTTGCCCAAGCCAAAGAACTGGCTGAAGTACCAGCTGTTGCATCAGATGTTGTGATTAAAGCCAAAGAAAAGGTTGAAAAACCTGTGGTTTACATCCCAGTTTTCCCAGGGACCAACTCGGAATATGACTCAGCAAAGGCCTTTGAAAAAGAAGGTGCAGAGGTCAACTTGGTGCCATTTGTGACCTTGAATGAAGAAGCCATTGTCAAGTCAGTTGAAACTATGGTTGACAACATCGGTAAGGCTAACATTCTCTTCTTTGCAGGTGGCTTCTCAGCTGCGGACGAACCAGATGGTTCAGCTAAGTTTATTGTCAATATCCTGCTTAATGAAAAAGTGCGTGCAGCTATTGATAGCTTTATCGCTCGTGGTGGCTTGATTATCGGTATCTGTAATGGGTTCCAGGCCTTGGTCAAATCAGGTCTTCTTCCATACGGAAATTTCGAGGATGCTACTAGTACTAGTCCAACCCTCTTCTACAATGATGCCAACCAACACGTGGCCAAGATGGTGGAAACCCGTATTGCCAATACCAACTCGCCATGGTTGGCTGGCGTGCAAGTGGGCGATATCCATGCCATCCCAGTATCGCACGGTGAAGGGAAATTTGTCGTGACGGCTGAAGAATTTGCAGAGCTCCGTGACAATGGCCAAATTTTCAGCCAATACGTTGATTTTGACGGCAAACCAAGTATGGATTCTAAGTACAATCCGAATGGTTCCGTCCATGCCATTGAAGGAATTACCAGCAAGAACGGCCAAATCATCGGTAAGATGGGACACTCAGAACGTTATGAGGAAGGTCTTTTCCAAAATATCCCAGGAAATAAAGACCAGCACCTGTTCGCGTCAGCGGTTAAATACTTTACTGGAAAATAAGACTTGCAGATTTTCTAATAGATAGTATCAGTAATGTAAAAGTCATGTAGATTTAGCTCTTGGTGCTACACAAATAAAAATTAGGTATATAAAATGACATACGAAGTAAAATCTCTTAATGAAGAATGTGGTGTTTTCGGTATCTGGGGACATCCAGATGCTGCTAAATTGACCTATTTTGGTCTCCACAGTCTTCAACACCGTGGTCAGGAGGGGGCAGGAATCCTCTCCAATGATCAGGGGCAATTGAAGCGCCATCGTGACATGGGGCTTTTATCAGAAGTGTTCAGAAATCCTGCTAATTTGGATAAATTAACTGGAACTGGTGCAATTGGTCATGTGCGTTACGCGACTGCTGGCGAAGCTTCTGTAGATAACATCCAGCCCTTCCTCTTCCGTTTTCACGATATGCAGTTTGGCTTGGCTCATAATGGAAATCTGACCAATGCAGCCTCTCTCAAGAAAGAACTGGAACAAAGAGGCGCGATTTTCAGCGCGACTTCGGACTCGGAAATCTTGGCTCATCTCATTCGTCGCAGTCATAATCCTAGCCTGATGGGCAAAATCAAGGAAGCGCTCAGTCTTGTCAAAGGTGGTTTTGCCTATATCTTGCTGTTTGAGGATAAGTTAATTGCGGCTCTTGACCCCAATGGTTTCCGTCCCCTTTCTATCGGGAAAATGGCCAACGGAGCGGTGGTGATTTCCTCTGAAACCTGTGCTTTTGAGGTCATTGGTGCTGAATGGATTCGTGATTTGAAGCCAGGTGAGATTGTGATCATTGATGACAAGGGCATCCAGTATGATAGCTATACGGATGATACTCAGTTAGCAATCTGTTCTATGGAGTATATTTATTTTGCTCGCCCTGATTCTAATATCCACGGTGTCAATGTCCATACGGCTCGCAAACGTATGGGTGCCCAATTGGCGCGTGAATTCAAGCATGAGGCGGATATCGTGGTCGGTGTGCCCAATTCTTCCCTCAGCGCGGCTATGGGATTTGCGGAAGAATCTGGTTTGCCAAATGAAATGGGCCTCATCAAGAATCAATACACCCAACGCACCTTTATCCAACCGACTCAAGAATTGCGGGAGCAAGGGGTGCGGATGAAACTCTCTGCTGTTTCAGGCGTTGTAAAAGGCAAGCGTGTGGTTATGATTGATGACTCTATTGTACGTGGAACAACCTCTCGTCGGATTGTTCAACTCTTGAAAGAAGCGGGTGCGACTGAGGTTCACGTTGCTATTGGTAGTCCAGCGCTAGCTTATCCATGTTTCTACGGGATTGATATCCAAACCCGTCAGGAGCTGATTGCGGCCAATCATACGGTTGAAGAAACGCGTCAAATCATTGGTGCGGACAGTCTGACCTATCTGTCTGTTGAAGGTTTGATTGACTCAATTGGGATCGAAACAGATGCGCCAAATGGCGGTCTCTGTGTCGCTTATTTTGATGGTGATTACCCAACGCCTCTCTACGACTATGAAGAAGACTATCGTAGAAGTTTGGAAGAAAAGACCAGTTTTTACAAATAGACGAAAGATCCTCCATTAAAGGAAAGGAAGAGGAGACAAAATGACAAATAAAAATGCTTATGCTCCACGTCTCACTACTGACTAAAAGCTAAAGCATTTGTCAGTAGACGCTTTCTCCTGTGGGACAAAGCTAGAACCCTGACTAGTATTTTTATACTCTTCGAAAATCAAATTCAAACCACGTCAGCTTCACCTTGCCGTACCCAAGTACAGCCTGCGGCTAGCTTCCTAGTTTGCTCTTTGATTTTCATTGAGTATTAGATAAAATAATTGTTTATCTAAAAATACGTCACAATCTTTCTCAAAGAAAAGGAACATAAAAATGGCAAATAAAAATGCGTACGCTCAATCTGGTGTGGATGTTGAAGCGGGTTATGAAGTTGTTGAACGGATTAAAAAGCACGTGGCTCGTACGGAGCGTGAAGGTGTCATGGGAGCTCTGGGTGGCTTTGGTGGTATGTTTGACCTTTCAAAGACTGGGGTTAAAGAACCCGTCTTGATTTCAGGGACTGACGGTGTCGGAACCAAGCTCATGTTGGCTATCAAATACGACAAGCACGATACTATCGGTCAGGACTGTGTAGCCATGTGTGTCAATGATATCATCGCTGCGGGTGCGGAACCCCTCTATTTCCTTGACTACGTAGCGACAGGGAAGAATGAACCAGCTAAGCTAGAACAAGTGGTTGCTGGTGTGGCAGAAGGTTGTGTGCAGGCAGGCGCTGCCCTCATTGGTGGGGAAACGGCTGAAATGCCTGGCATGTACGGCGAAGATGACTATGACTTGGCTGGTTTTGCGGTCGGTGTGGCTGAAAAATCTCAAATAATTGACGGTTCAAAGGTGGCAGAAGGAGATGTTCTTCTCGGACTTGCTTCAAGTGGGATTCATTCCAATGGTTACTCTCTCGTCCGTCGTGTCTTTGCGGATTACACAGGTGAGGAAATCTTGCCAGAATTGGAAGGTAAGCAACTCAAGGAAGTCCTTCTTGAGCCAACTCGTATCTATGTCAAGGCTGTCTTACCACTTATCAAGGAAGAGTTGGTCAATGGCATTGCCCACATTACAGGTGGCGGTTTTATCGAAAATGTCCCTCGTATGTTTGTAGCTGACTTGGCTGCTGAGATTGAAGAAGACAAGGTTCCCGTGCTTCCAATTTTCAAAGCTCTTGAAAAATATGGTAAAATCAAACATGAAGAAATGTTTGAAATCTTCAATATGGGTGTGGGACTTATGCTGGCAGTTAGCCCTGAAAATGTAAGTCGTGTCAAGGAATTGTTGGATGAACCAGTCTATGAAATCGGTCGTATCGTCAAGAAAGAAAACGAAAGTGTCATCATCAAATGAAAAAAATAGCGATTTTTGCCTCTGGTAATGGCTCAAATTTTCAGGTGATAGCGGAACAATTTCCAGTAGAGTTTGTCTTTTCAGACCATCGTGACGCCTATGTGCTCGAACGTGCAGACAAGCTCGGCGTTCTGTCCTATGCTTTTGAACTCAAGGAGTTTGAGAGCAAGGCAGACTACGAAGCAGCCATTGTCGAACTCTTGGAAGAACATCAGATTGACTTGGTTTGCCTAGCAGGCTACATGAAAATCGTTGGGCCAACCTTATTGGCGGCTTATGAAGGTCGGATTATCAACATTCATCCAGCCTACTTGCCAGAATTTCCAGGAGCTCATGGGATTGAGGATGCTTGGAATGCTGGTGTGGATCAGTCTGGTGTGACCATTCACTGGGTGGATTCAGGTGTGGATACGGGAAAAGTTATCAAACAAGTACGTGTACCACGATTAGCTGATGATACCATTGACAGTTTTGAAGAACGGATTCATGAAGCGGAATATCAGCTCTATCCAGAAGTGTTGGAATGTTTGGGAGTAGGGAGAAGATAAGAAGTAAATCAAATTTTGATTGTGCAATCTTGCTAGGAGAAAAAATGATTGAGATAAAATTAGTAGATGAGAGCAGTTTTCAGGCAGTGCTGGATTTGAAAATATCTGAAGCTGATGAACGAGCACGTTTCGTGTCTCCAAATGTACGCTCTTTAGCTGACGCATGGCTCTACCGAGAGAATGGGGATGTGTTTCCAATGGCAATTTATTGGAATGAGCTTGTAGTTGGTTTTCTCCTGTTGGAAATAGATAAGGATGAAGCGGAATACTTTATCTGGCGGATAATGATTGGCCAGCAGTACCAAGGAAGAGGTTATGGACGAAAAGCCGTGGAAGTTCTGATCAAAAAGGCTCAGATGGATAGCGATTGCAATCATATTATCGCAGATTATGTGGTTGGAAATGAAAAAATGAAGCACCTGTTGACTAGTTTGGGTTTTCAGGAAACAGAATTTATAGAAGAAAATAATGAAGTCGCTATGCGCTTGGACCTAAAGAAAGAGGAATAGAATGACGAAAAAAGCTTTAATCAGTATCTCAAACAAAGATGGTATTGTTGAATTTGCCCAAGAACTTAAAAAAACTCGGTTGGGACATCATCTCAACAGGTGGAACCAAGGTTGCCCTTGATAATACTGGGGTGAGCACCATTGCCATTGATGATTCATATGATATCTTTGATTCAAAATTGGAGTCAGTGATTGTTGAAGACGGCTTCAAACGGAGGTATTTGTAATGTTAGAATCTAAAAAAACAACTCGATATGTATTTTATGTCTATCTGATGTTATTAACTTGGGGAATCTTATTTAAGTTTGAAACTAATCCTGAATTTATAGCATTTTTCTTAGCTCCAAGGTACATCAATTGGATTCCATTTTCAGAACCACTAATAGTAGATGGAAAAATTGTTTTTGCTGAAATGTTATTTAATCTGATTTCCTTTATTCCATTAGGTGTTTGTTTCCCTCTGATAAAAACTAATTTATCTAATTTAAAAATAGTCGGGACAGGTTTTTTAATTAGTTTATTGTTTGAGTGCTTACAGTATATTTTAGCAATAGGTATAACAGATATAACGGATTTGGCTTTAAATACGCTAGGTGTTTGTGTAGGCTTACTGATTTATCAAATTTTTATAAGAGTGTTCAAATCACAGACTAGAAAATGGGTCAATATCTTAGGTATGCTTAGCCTTGGTTTTGCTTATTTTGTTTTACTGTTACTGCATTTAATTGGTGTTTAACTAATGATTAAAAAGGAGAATATAATGACTAAACGCGCCTTAATCAGCGTCTCAGACAAAGTGGGCATTGTTGAATTTGCCCAAGAACTTAAAAAACTTGGTTGGGATATTATCTCGACAGGTGGGACAAAGGTTGCCCTTGACAATGCTGGGGTAGATACCATTGCGATTGATGATGTGACCGGTTTTCCAGAAATGATGGACGGTCGTGTCAAGACCCTTCATCCAAATATCCACGGTGGGCTTCTCGCTCGTCGTGACTTGGATAGTCACCTGGAAGCGGCCAAAGACAATCAAATCGAGCTCATAGACCTTGTAGTGGTCAACCTTTATCCTTTCAAGGAAACGATCCTCAAACCAGATGTGACGTACGCTGTTGCCGTTGAAAACATTGATATCGGTGGACCATCTATGCTTCGCTCGGCAGCGAAGAATCATGCCAGCGTGACGGTTGTGGTAGACCCTGCTGACTATACAGTGGTTTTGGACGAGTTGTCAGCCGATGGTGAAACGACTTACGAAACGCGTCAACGTTTGGCAGCCAAAGTTTTCCGTCACACAGCGGCTTATGATGCCTTGATTGCAGAGTATTTCACTACTCAAGTGGGGGAAAGCAAACCTGAAAAGCTCACTTTGACCTATGACCTCAAACAAGCTATGCGTTACGGTGAGAACCCTCAACAAGACGCGGACTTCTACCAAAAAGCATTGCCGACAGATTATTCTATTGCATCAGCGAAACAGCTTAACGGTAAGGAACTGTCATTCAACAATATCAGAGATGCTGACGCTGCCATTCGTATCATTCGTGATTTCAAAGATCGTCCAACCGTTGTGGCTCTCAAACACATGAACCCGTGCGGTATCGGTCAAGCTGATGACATCGAAACTGCTTGGGACTACGCTTATGAGTCTGACCCAGTTTCTATCTTTGGTGGAATTGTCGTTCTCAACCGTGAGGTAGATGCTGCGACAGCTGAGAAGATGCATGGTGTTTTCCTTGAAATCATCATTGCACCAAGCTATACGGATGAAGCGCTAGCCATTTTGACTAATAAAAAGAAAAACTTGCGTATCCTTGCCTTGCCATTTGATGCTCAAGAGGCTAGTGAAGTGGAAGCAGAATACACAGGTGTAGTTGGTGGACTTCTGGTGCAAAACCAAGACGTGGTTAAGGAAAGCCCGGCTGACTGGCAAGTGGTGACCAAACGCCAGCCAACCGAGACAGAGGCGACTGCCCTTGAGTTTGCATGGAAGGCTATCAAGTATGTCAAATCAAACGGTATCATCATCACTAATGACCACATGACACTTGGTGTTGGCCCAGGTCAAACCAACCGTGTGGCCTCTGTTCGTATTGCGATTGACCAAGCAAAAGACCGCCTTGACGGCGCTGTGCTTGCTTCCGATGCCTTCTTTCCATTTGCGGATAACGTGGAAGAAATCGCCAAAGCAGGCATTAAAGCTATTATTCAACCTGGAGGATCAGTCCGTGACCAAGAATCTATCGAAGCGGCAGACAAATATGGCTTGACTATGGTCTTCACAGGCGTGAGACATTTTAGACATTAAGAACGTTAAAGGGAAGGAAACAGTTTCTTTCCTTTTTTGCGTAAAAATGCGGAGTGAAACAAGATTAAAACGAACGTTTATGATATAATGTTATTAAATAATTCGCAAAAGAGGTTGAGAAATGAAGCTGTTAGTTGTCGGTTCGGGTGGTCGTGAACATGCGATTGCTAAGAAGTTGCTTGAGTCAAAAGACGTTGAAAAAGTATTTGTAGCTCCTGGGAATGATGGGATGACTCTGGATGGTTTGGAGTTGGTAAATATCTCCATTTCCGAACATTCTAAATTGATTGAGTTTGCAAAAACCAACGATATTGCTTGGACCTTTATCGGTCCAGATGATGCCCTTGCTGCTGGTATCGTGGATGATTTTAACCAAGCTGGTCTCAAAGCCTTTGGTCCGACAAGATTGGCGGCAGAGCTAGAGTGGTCCAAGGATTTTGCCAAGGAAATCATGGTCAAATACGGCGTTCCGACAGCAGCCTATTGCACATTCTCAGATTTCGAGGAAGCCAAGGCCTATATCGAAAAGCAGGGTACGCCTATCGTAGTCAAGGCGGATGGCTTGGCGCTTGGGAAGGGTGTCGTCGTTGCTGAGACAGTTGAGCAAGCGGTCGAAGCAGCTCACGAGATGCTTTTGGACAATAAATTTGGTGACTCAGGTGCGCGTGTGGTTATTGAGGAATTCCTTGAAGGAGAGGAATTTTCACTCTTTGCCTTTGTCAATGGTGATAAGTTCTACATCATGCCAACAGCTCAGGACCACAAACGTGCCTATAATGGCGATAAGGGGCCTAACACGGGGGGGATGGGTGCCTATGCGCCAGTTCCACACTTACCACATAGTGTAGTTTATACAGCGGTTGACACCATTGTCAAGCCAGTCCTCGAAGGGATGATTAAAGAAGGTCGCCCTTATCTGGGTGTTCTTTACGCAGGGCTTATCTTGACAGCTGACGGACCGAAAGTCATCGAGTTCAACGCTCGTTTCGGAGATCCAGAAACGCAAATTATCCTGCCTCGTTTGACATCTGACTTTGCACAAAATATTATGGATATTCTTGATGGCAAGGAACCAAATATCACCTGGACGGACAAGGGTGTGACACTAGGCGTGGTTGTCGCATCCAACGGTTATCCGCTAGACTATGAAAAAGGTGTCAAGTTGCCAGCCAAGACAGAAGGCGACCTCATCACCTACTATGCAGGGGCTAAGTTTTCGGAAAATAGCAGAGCACTGCTATCAAACGGCGGACGTGTTTATATGCTAGTCACCACAGCAGACACTGTAAAGGATGCCCAAAACACCATCTACAGCCAACTCGACAAACAAAAAACAGAAGGCCTCTTCTACCGAACAGATATCGGAAGCAAGGCAATTAAGTAAAGATATAAGAAAAAGCGACGCAGTCGCCAAACACGATAATGGTCGTCGTGGTGAAAAGACCAGAACAGTATCTGTTCGGGTCTAGGGAAAATTTGAGACCTTAGGCTCAAATTGTAGAAATGAAACCGAAGGTTTGCTTCCGTCCCTCACAACCTAAGGTGATTGTTGAAAAAGAGGAAAAAGGAGAAGAAATGAAACCCGTAATTTCCATCATCATGGGCTCAAAATCCGACTGGGCCACCATGCAAAAAACAGCAGAGGTTCTAGACCGCTTCGGTGTAGCCTACGAAAAGAAAGTTGTTTCTGCCCACCGCACACCAGACCTTATGTTCAAGCATGCCGAAGAAGCGCGTAGTCGTGGTATCAAGGTCATCATCGCTGGCGCTGGAGGAGCAGCCCATTTGCCAGGGATGGTAGCAGCCAAAACAACCCTTCCTGTCATTGGGGTGCCCGTCAAATCACGTGCTCTTAGTGGCGTGGATTCACTTTATTCCATTGTGCAGATGCCGGGTGGCGTGCCTGTTGCGACAATGGCTATTGGTGAAGCAGGTGCGACTAACGCTGCCCTCTTCGCCCTCCGTCTCCTTTCAGTAGAAGATCAGACTATCGCGACAGCATTGGCAGATTTTGCAGAAGAGCAAGGAAAAATCGCAGAGGAGTCTACAAATGAGCTCATCTAAAACAATCGGAATTATAGGTGGCGGCCAGCTGGGTCAGATGATGGCTATTTCTGCTATCTACATGGGGCACAAGGTTATCGCGCTGGATCCTGCGGCTGATTGCCCAGCCTCTCGCGTAGCGGAAATCATTGTGGCGCCTTATAATGACGTGGATGCTCTGCGTCAGTTGGCTGAGCGTTGCGATGTCCTCACCTATGAGTTTGAAAATGTCGATGCCGACGGTTTGGATGCTGTCATCAAGGATGGGCAGCTCCCTCAAGGAACAGATATGCTCCGCATTTCACAAAACCGTATCTTTGAGAAGGACTTCCTTTCAAACAAGGCAAAAGTCACTGTGGCACCTTACAAGGTTGTGACTTCTAGCCAAGACTTAGCAGATATCGATTTATCGAAAAACTATGTCCTCAAGACTGCGACGGGTGGCTACGATGGGCATGGGCAAAAGGTCATTCGCTCAGAAGCAGACTTGGAAGAAGCCTATGCGTTAGCTGAGTCAGCAGCCTGCGTTTTAGAGGAATTTGTCAACTTTGACCTTGAGATTTCTGTCATTGTTTCTGGAAATGGCAAGGATGTGACGGTTTTCCCAGTTCAGGAAAATATCCACCGAAACAACATTCTTTCAAAAACCATTGTGCCTGCTCGCATTTCTGAAAGTTTAGCTGAGAAAGCTAAAGATATGGCAGTACAAATCGCAGAACAATTGAACCTGTCTGGAACTCTTTGCGTGGAAATGTTTGCGACAGCTGATGATATCGTGGTCAATGAAATTGCGCCACGTCCACACAATTCAGGACACTACTCAATCGAAGCCTGTGACTTCTCCCAGTTTGATACTCATATTCTCGGTATTCTCGGAGCACCATTGCCAGCTATCTACCTACATGCTCCAGCTGTTATGCTCAACGTACTAGGTCAACATGTCGAGATTGCTGAAAAATATGTCACAGAAAATCCAAGCGCCCACCTCCACATGTATGGTAAAATAGAAGCGAAGTACAACCGCAAGATGGGACATGTGACTTTGTTTAGTGATGTGCCGGATGAGGTGTGGGAACTGTGAACGAAACATTGGAGTTATTATGAAAATCTCGAATATAAAATTACATAATTGGAAGTCCTTTAAAGATATAGATATAAGTATAAATGATTTAATGATAATTATTGGACAAAATAATCATGGAAAATCTAACTTATTATCATCTCTTTTATTCTTCTTTGACGGAATAAAAATTAAGGAGGATGATTATTTCAAAGGGGCTGAGGAGTTATTTGTTGAGGTCGAATTTAAAGAGTTGACTAATGAAGAGCAAACGACATTTGCAAAATATGTTACTGAAGCTTGTGAGATGAAAGTAAGAAAAACCGTAAAAATGTCGGGTACTCCTACTTATAATGGTTATACTAAGAGATATTCTGAAGAAAATGCGTGGCTTGAGGATGATGAATTTAAGAAATTACTTAAAAATATTGATCTTGAAAATAGTCCGCTTTCTAAATTAAAAAAAATGATATCCTCTGAATTTGAGGGCAATTCAAAAACTAAGCAAGTTGAAGAGCTAAAAAGCTTGAGGGAAGAATATATCAGGTCTCATGGTATTAAAAAGAATTATGTTTTAGAAGAGTCAAATTTTTTAGGGAAAGCAAATATTGCACAAGGTTTGCTTGGTGATGTTTACTATCTTCCGGCCTTGAAAGATACTTCTGATGAATTAAATTTAAAAGCAAGTTCAATGTTCGGTAAATTATATAATGAAATCCTATTATCTGATGTAAATCAAAATTACTCACAAGCTGTAAAGAATCTGCAAGATGCTATTTCAGTATTGAATCAGAGAAATGGTTCGGTAGAAAAAGAGGAAGATCTAGATGAAATTTCAAAATTAGAAAATGACTTGTCAAATCAACTCAAAGACTGGGGAACAGAAGTTAAAATACAATTCAAGACTCCGGATGTGCCAGAGGTTATGAAATCTTATATTGAAATCTTGTTTGATGACGGAGTTGAAACTGATATATCTCATAAGGGGAATGGTTTACAGCGTACATTTTACCTGTCTTTGATTAAACTTTTAGCTGAAAGATCTAGTAAAGAGGTTGGCGAAAATGAAACCTCCACTAGACAAGCCTCTAAATCAAAATATTTTTTATTTGAGGAACCTGAATTGTTTCTGCATCCTCAAGCACAAAAGCAATTATTTGATGATTTAGTAAGTTTATCTGAGGGAAACCAGGTCTTTGTTACTACCCACTCTAATAATTTAATTGATTTAGAAAAGTATAAATCAATTTGTATTGTGAGAAAGACTGATAGCGGAGAATCTGAAGTTTCAAAGTGTGATGAAGAACTTTTTCAACGAGAAAATGACAGGGATAAGTGGAAGTATCTAAATTGGATAAATGCTGAAAGAAGTGAATTGTTTTTTGCTGATAAGGTTATCTTAGTGGAGGGAGATACTGAGGCAGTTAGCATTCCAAGTATTGCAAAGAAGTTGGGAATCTATAAGCATAGTTTTACTATAATTAATTGTGGAAGTAAGGATAATATTCCACTGTATATGAAGTTGCTAAATAAATTTAAAATACCTTACGTTGCAATTTATGATGTGGATCATCAAGAAGGGAAGTCTTTAGAAGCTATTGCAGTTTCTGATAGAAGTACAAGAGCAATTAGAGAGTGTCTTGATGAAAACTTGGGTTCAACAATTAGTATGGAGAATGATTTTGAAGATGTACTTGGATATAGACCTAGCGGGAACTCAAAACCACTGGCAGCATTAGAATGGATTAATAATAATCAAATACCTGTAATGCTGGAAAATAAGATTAACGAAATATATATGAATTAACAGAGGAGGAAACAATGATCAACCGTTACTCTCGCCCTGAGATGGCGAACATTTGGAGTGAAGAAAATAAATACCGTGCTTGGCTTGAGGTGGAAATCTTGGCTGACGAGGCATGGGCTGAGTTGGGGGAAATCCCTAAGGAAGATGTAGCTTTGATTCGTGAAAAAGCGGACTTTGACATCGACCGTATTTTGGAGATTGAGCAAGGGACTCGTCACGATGTGGTGGCTTTCACGCGTGCGGTTTCTGAAACGCTTGGCGAAGAGCGTAAGTGGGTTCACTATGGCTTGACTTCTACTGACGTGGTGGATACTGCCTACGGTTACCTCTACAAGCAGGCTAACGACATCATCCGTCGTGACCTTGAAAACTTCACCAACATCATCGCTGACAAGGCTAAGGAGCACAAGTTCACCATCATGATGGGTCGTACCCATGGGGTGCACGCTGAGCCGACAACTTTTGGTCTTAAATTGGCAACCTGGTATAGCGAAATGAAGCGCAATATTGAGCGTTTCGAGCATGCGGCTGCTGGTGTGGAAGCTGGTAAGATCTCTGGTGCGGTTGGGAACTTTGCCAACATCCCACCATTCGTAGAGCAATACGTCTGCGACAAATTGGGTATCCGTGCTCAAGAAATCTCTACACAGGTGCTTCCTCGTGACCTTCACGCTGAGTACTTTGCGGTTCTTGCCAGCATCGCTACTTCTATCGAGCGTATGGCGACTGAGATTCGTGGTTTGCAAAAATCAGAACAACGCGAAGTGGAAGAATTCTTTGCCAAAGGGCAAAAAGGTTCATCTGCTATGCCTCACAAACGCAACCCAATTGGTTCTGAAAATATGACTGGGCTTGCGCGTGTTATCCGTGGTCACATGATTACAGCCTATGAAAACGTTGCTCTCTGGCACGAACGCGACATTTCCCACTCATCAGCTGAGCGCATCATCACCCCAGATACGACCATCTTGATTGACTACATGCTCAACCGTTTTGGAAATATCGTCAAGAACTTGACGGTTTTCCCTGAAAACATGATCCGCAACATGAACTCAACGTTTGGTCTTATCTTTAGCCAACGTGCCATGTTGACCTTGATTGAAAAAGGGATGACCCGTGAGCAAGCCTATGACCTGGTGCAACCAAAAACAGCCTACTCTTGGGACAACCAAGTAGACTTTAAACCACTTCTTGAAGTAGATCCAGAAGTGACATCACGCCTCACACAAGAAGAAATCGATGAGATCTTCAACCCTCTTTACTACACCAAACGAGTGGATGATATTTTTGAACGTCTTGGTTTAGGATAATTAAAATAAAATCGAAGTTCTATTACTCTATTTACTGGAGTAGAAGAACTTCGGTTTTTCTTGTTTATTAAAGCTTTTTTGCTAAAAAGATTCCCAATATTTTAGTAAAATTTCAACTAATTTAATCGATCTTCATTGACATATAGAAAATACAGTTTTGATGGGATATAATAATCATAGAAAAAAGCCCAAGCAAGGCTCAGGCTTTCTTCTTAGTGATCACGGTCACATGAAATGAATTTGATTTTGTAGTAATCCGCTCGTTTATAAGTTTCGCTGTAAGCGAGAACCTGACCAGTAGACTCTAATTTAGTAGTCTTTGTTTGTAAAACGCTAGGGAATTGTTCATCGACTCCGAGGACCGAAGCCGCATGTTCTGGAGTTGGAAATGCTATTTCATTGATTTCTTCAAAATGTTCATCATTCATGTGGATGTGATAATCCAATTTGAAACGGTTATAGATAGAGCTATAATATTCAAGATTTGGATAATTTGCGTTGATGTATTGTTCTGGAATATAAGATGTGTGATAGATGTATACGACACCATTTGTTTCGCGTACACGTTCAATCTTGTAGTAGAATTGGTTACCGCGTAGTCCAAGTTTTTCTAAGTAGCTTAGTTTGTTTCCACGCTCAATAGAAAGGACGGTCACTTTATCATCTTTAGTTTCAAAAACTTCTACATCAGAAAACTCTACGAGTTTGTGTTTGCGTGCGCGTGAAACGAATGTACCCTTTCCTTGTTGGCGGACAATATAGCCATCTTTGGCAAGGTCGTTTAAGGCGCGGACAACTGTGATAGAACTTACATCATACATAGCGATTAATTCAGCTTCAGTGTAAAATTTATCTCCACTAGCGAATTGGCCAGAAATGATTTTGTTCTTTAACTCATCTTTTATATATTGATACTTTGGAATTGCCATAATTTCACCTCGATTTTCCTTCTCCGTTAAAGATTTTACCATAAAACCGGAAAGAATAGTAGTCTTTTGAATAAAAAAATTAGAATAATAGGCTATAAGGTTAATTTACATAAAAAATAGGAGGTTTTATACATTTTTATACATGTCACCTGTTTGAAGCTATATGTCTGTAAATTTTATATCTTTATAAGTTTTTTGTGTAAAAGTTGGTGAAAAATGAAAAAAATTGTGAAAAGCTATTGACAAATGTAGTATATTGAGTTATATTCAATATATCAATAAATGAAAGCGTAAACTTAAAATGTCAAAAAGTAAGAATATGACACGATTTGAGATACGAGATGATTTCTATCTCGATGGAAAATCATTTAAGATTTTATCTGGCGCCATTCATTATTTTAGGGTTCCTCCAGAAGATTGGTATCATTCACTCTACAACTTGAAAGCTCTTGGCTTTAATACGGTAGAGACTTATGTAGCTTGGAATTTGCATGAGTCTCGTGAGGGTGAGTTTCACTTTGAAGGAGCTTTGGATTTGGAGCGGTTTCTTCAGACAGCACAAGATTTGGGTCTCTACGCTATCGTTCGTCCTTCACCCTTCATCTGTGCGGAGTGGGAATTCGGTGGTTTACCAGCTTGGCTTTTAACCAAAGATATGAGGATTCGTTCCTCAGACCCAGCCTATATTGAGGCTGTCGGTCGCTACTATGACCAGCTCTTGTCACGATTGGTTCCACATTTGTTGGACAATGGTGGCAATATCCTTATGATGCAGGTTGAAAATGAGTATGGTTCTTATGGAGAAGATAAGGCTTATCTGAGAGCAATTCGACAGCTAATGGAAGAACGTGGCGTAACCTGTCCCCTCTTTACATCAGATGGTCCATGGCGAGCTACTCTGAAAGCTGGAACCTTAATCGAAGATGACCTCTTTGTGACAGGCAACTTTGGTTCTAAGGCGCTTTACAACTTTTCACAGATGCAGGAATTCTTTGATGAACATGGCAAAAAATGGCCACTCATGTGTATGGAGTTCTGGGATGGCTGGTTTAATCGTTGGAAAGAACCGATTATCACACGGGATTCAAAAGAGTTGGCAGATGCAGTTCGAGAGGTTTTGGAACAAGGCTCTATCAATCTTTACATGTTCCACGGTGGTACAAACTTTGGTTTCATGAATGGTTGTTCGGCTCGAGGGACCCTGGACTTGCCACAAGTTACATCTTATGATTACGATGCCCTTCTAGATGAGGAAGGAAATCCAACTGCCAAATACCTGGCGGTCAAGAAGATGATGGCGACACATTTTCCAGAGTATCCGCAGTTAGAACCACTCTACAAAGAGAGTATGGAATTGGATGCTATTCCACTAGTTGAAAAAGTTTCCTTGTTTGAAACCTTGGATAGCTTGTCTAGTCCTGTAGAAAGCCTTTATCCTAGAAAGATGGAGGAGCTGGGACAAAGCTATGGCTATCTACTCTATCGAACAGAAACAAACTGGGATGCAGAAGAAGAAAGACTTCGTATCATTGATGGTCGAGATAGGGCTCAGCTTTATGTCGATGGTCAGTGGGTCAAAACCCAATATCAGACAGAGATTGGGGAAGATATTTTTTATCAAGGTGAAAAGAAAGCGCTATCCAGACTGGATATCTTGGTAGAAAATATGGGGCGTGTCAACTATGGTCATAAGTTCTTAGCGGATACGCAACGTAAGGGAATTCGGACAGGGGTTTGTAAGGATTTGCACTTCTTACTAAACTGGAAACACTATCCACTCCCACTAGATAATCCTGAGAAAATTGATTTTTCAAAAGGATGGAATCAAGGACAACCAGCCTTTTACGCTTATGATTTTACAATCGAAGCGCCAAAAGATACTTACCTAGACTTGTCTGAGTTTGGTAAGGGAGTTGCCTTTGTCAATGGGCAGAATCTAGGACGTTTTTGGAACGTCGGCCCGACCCTCTCGCTTTATATTCCTCATAGCTTCCTCAAGGAAGGTGCCAACCGCATCATCATCTTTGAAACAGAGGGCCAATATAAAGAAGAGATTCATTTAACTCGTAAACCTAAACTAAAATACATAAAGGGGGAAAACTTATGACAATTGTAGGATGCCGTATTGATGGACGTTTGATCCACGGACAAGTAGCCAATCTTTGGGCTGGAAAACTAAATGTTTCACGTATTATGGTTGTGGATGACGAAGTTGTCAACAACGACGTTGAAAAGAGTGGTTTGAAACTAGCGACACCACCAGGTGTGAAATTGAGTATTTTGCCAATTGAGAAAGCGGCAGCCAATATTCTTGCTGGTAAATACGATAGCCAACGTCTCTTTATCGTGGCTCGCAAACCAGACCGCTTCCTTGGTTTGGTCGAAGCAGGTGTACCACTTGAAACCCTTAATGTTGGGAATATGTCTCAAACACCAGAAACTCGCCCCATCACACGTTCTATCAACGTAGTAGACAAGGATGTGGAAGATTTCCACAAACTGGCAGAAAAAGGTGTTAAATTAACTGCTCAAATGGTTCCAAATGATCCAATTTCAGACTTTTTGAGCTTATTAAAATAGGAAAAAATTTTTAGGAGGTCATTGTTATGATACAATGGTGGCAAATTTTACTTCTCACTTTGTACTCAGCTTATCAAATCTGTGATGAGTTGACGATCGTTTCATCTGCAGGTTCCCCTGTATTTGCTGGTTTCATTACTGGTTTAATCATGGGAGATGTGACTACTGGTCTACTTATCGGTGGTAACTTGCAACTATTCGTTCTTGGGGTTGGTACCTTCGGTGGTGCTTCTCGTATCGACGCAACTTCTGGTGCGGTTCTTGCGACAGCCTTCTCTGTTTCACAAGGAATTGATACAGCACTTGCGATTACAACAATCGCTGTGCCAGTAGCAACTCTCTTGACTTACTTCGA
Source organism: Streptococcus sp. 20925_1_24 (assembly GCF_041432335.1). Classification (GTDB taxonomy): domain Bacteria; phylum Bacillota; class Bacilli; order Lactobacillales; family Streptococcaceae; genus Streptococcus; species Streptococcus mitis_BM. The sequence goes on from NZ_JAPVZM010000007.1 coordinate 54,948, forward strand.
CGTTCTTGGACGTATGACAACTACTTTCTTTGCTCACCGTGTGGATGCTGCAATCGAACGCTTTGACTATAAAGGTATTGAACGCAACTACTTGCTTGGTGCGATTCCTTGGGCTTTATCTCGTGCCCTTCCAGTCTTCTTTGCGCTTGCTTTTGGTGGTGAATTTGTACAACACGTAGTAGACTTCGTTACAAAATACCAATGGGTTGCAGATGGTTTGACACTCGCAGGACGTATGCTTCCAGGTCTTGGATTTGCAATCTTGCTTCGTTACCTTCCAGTTAAACGTAACCTTCACTACCTTGCTATGGGATTTGGTTTGACAGCTATGTTGACTGTTCTTTACTCATATGTAACTGGTCTTGGTGGCGCTGTTGCTGGTATCGTAGGCACTCTACCGAAAGATGTTGCTGAAAAAATTGGTTTCGTGAACAACTTCAAAGGATTGTCTATGATTGGTATTTCTATCGTAGGTATCTTCCTTGCAGTGCTTCACTTCAAAAATAGCCAAAAAGTAGCTGTGGCAGCACCTTCTACACCATCAGAAAGTGGGGAAATCGAAGATGACGAATTCTAATTACAAACTTACAAAAGAAGATTTTAACCAAATCAATAAACGTAGCTTGTTTACTTTCCAATTGGGTTGGAACTACGAACGTATGCAAGCTTCTGGTTACCTTTACATGATCTTGCCTCAATTGCGTAAAATGTATGGGGATGGAACTCCTGAATTGAAAGAAATGATGAAAGTTCATACTCAATTCTTCAATACTTCACCATTCTTCCACACCATCATCGCTGGTTTTGATCTTGCCATGGAAGAAAAAGATGGTGTAGGTTCAAAAGATGCCGTTAATGGTATCAAGACAGGTTTGATGGGACCATTCGCTCCTCTTGGAGATACAATCTTTGGTTCACTTGTACCTGCTATCATGGGATCTATCGCAGCAACTATGGCTATCGGTGGTCAACCTTGGGGTATCTTCCTTTGGATTGCAGTTGCAGTAGCGTATGACATCTTCCGTTGGAAACAGTTGGAATTTGCCTACAAAGAAGGGGTTAACCTTATCAACAACATGCAAAGTACTTTGACAGCTTTGATTGACGCTGCATCTGTACTTGGTGTCTTCATGATGGGTGCTCTTGTAGCAACAATGATCAACTTTGAAATTTCTTACAAATGGGCAATCGGTGAGAAGATGATTGACTTCCAAGACATCTTGAACCAAATCTTCCCACGATTGCTTCCAGCAATCTTTACTGCCTTTATCTTCTGGTTGCTTGGTAAGAAAGGTATGAACTCTACTAAAGCTATCGGTATTATTATCGTACTTGCTTTGGCTCTTTCTGCCTTTGGTAAATTTGTACTTGGAATGGGCGCATAATTTATGGCTAAATCATTAATTTTGGTGAGTCATGGTCGCTTCTGTGAAGAACTTAAAGGTAGCACTGAAATGATCATGGGTCCACAAGACAACATTCATGCAGTGGCTCTTCTTCCAGAAGATGGCCCAGAAGAATTTACTGCAAAATTTGAAGCTGCTATTGAAGGATTAGATGATTTCCTAGTTTTTGCGGATCTTCTCGGTGGAACACCATGTAACGTGGTAAGCCGTTTGATCATGGAAGGTCGTGACATCGAACTTTATGCAGGGATGAATCTTCCAATGGTGATTGAATTTATCAATGCGAGCCTTACAGGCGCAGATGCGGACTACAAGAGCCGTGCTGCAGAAAGCATTGTGAAAGTCAATGACCTGTTAGCGGGCTTCGATGATGACGAAGATGAATAAGATGTGACAACGTGAAAATCATAGGGAAAATAGGCGATAGGAGGATGGAGCGATGCTCCGACGATAATCGGTCTTTTTCCCAAAGATTTTAGTTGGAACTCGATTCAATTCATGTGACAACGTGAAAATCGTTAGAGCATCTTATATAGAATATACATGGGAATGGGGCTTACTCCCATTCCCATATTTAATAGAAAAAGAGGAACTCAATGCTACATTATACAAAAGAAGACTTGCTCGAATTGGGTGCAGAAATCACTACACGTGAAATCTACCAACAACCAGATGTATGGAGAGAAGCTTTTGAATCTTATCAAGCAAAACGTGAAGAAATTGCAGCCTTCCTACAAGGGATTGCTGATAAACATGACTATATCAAGGTCATCTTGACAGGTGCTGGGACTTCTGCTTATGTGGGAGATACCTTGGTACCTTACTTTAAGGAAGTCTATGACGAACGCAAATGGAATTTCAATGCTATTGCGACCACAGATATTGTTGCCAATCCAGAAACTTATTTGAAAAAAGATGTGGTAACTGTCCTTGTATCTTTTGCTCGTAGTGGAAATTCACCTGAAAGTGTGGCAACTGTTGATTTGGCCAAATCCTTGGTGGATGAGCTTTACCAAGTGACGATTACTTGTGCAGCGGACGGTAAGTTAGCTCTTCAAGCTCATGGAGATGACCGCAATCTTTTGCTCTTGCAACCTGATGCTTCAAATGACGCTGGCTTTGCCATGACTTCCAGCTTTACGTCTATGATGTTGACTGCTCTCTTGGTCTTTGATCCTACAGAATTTGCTGTGAAAGCTGAACGTTTTGAAGTTGTGTCTAGTCTTGCTCGTAAAGTCCTAGACAATGCAGAAGATGTCAAAGAGCTTGTTGACCTAGACTTTAACCGTGTCATCTATCTAGGCGCTGGTCCTTTCTTTGGACTTGCTCATGAAGCTCAGCTCAAAATTTTGGAATTGACAGCTGGCCAAGTTGCGACCATGTATGAAAGTCCAGTCGGCTTCCGTCACGGTCCAAAATCTCTTATCAACGAAGATACAGTTGTTTTGGTCTTTGGTACAACAATAGACTACACTCGCAAGTACGACTTGGACTTGGTTCGTGAAGTTGCTGGTGATCAGATTGCTCGCCGTGTTGTGCTTTTGAGTGATCAAGCTTTTGGTCTTGAAAATGTCAAAGAAGTGGCCCTTGGTTGTGGCGGTGTCTTGAATGATATTTACCGTGTCTTCCCTTACATCGTTTATGCCCAACTCTTTGCCCTATTGACTTCACTCAAGGTAGAAAATAAACCTGATACACCGTCTTCTACAGGTACCGTAAACCGTGTGGTACAAGGTGTTATCATCCACGAATATCAAAAGTAAGACAGTATTTATGAATTCTTGACAAGAGGATTTGTGAATTATCAGATAAACCATAGATTGTAAATTCGCTTTCTATGGTTTGTTTACTTGAGAGAAATAGTAAAAGGAGAACAGAATGAAAGCATACACAGAGCGTGTATTTGGAAATGTTGAGGGCAAGGATGTCTTGGCCTATCGTTTTGAGACGGACGGTGGCTACCAGCTTGAAGTCATGACTTATGGTGCGACTATCTTGCGTTATGTCACGCCTGACAAGGCTGGAAATTTTGCCAATGTTATCTTGGGATTTGATGATTTTGCTAGCTATGTAGGCAATAGTCCCAAGCATGGAGCTAGCGTAGGTCCTGTGGCGGGACGTATTGCAGGTGCGACCTTTGAATTAAATAGCAAGACCTATGACCTTGAAGTCAACAATGCTAGCAATTGTAACCATAGTGGTTCAACTGGTTGGGATTCCAGCTTGTTTGAACTAGTTGAAGTGAGCGACCATGGTCTGACCCTCTATACAGAGCGTACAGATGGGACAGGAGGATTTCCTGGAAATCTCAAGATTTGGATCAGTTATCACTTGGAAGAAACTGTTGCCTATGAAATCAGCTACAAGGTAACAACAGATCAGGATACGCTGGTCAATCCAACTAACCACAGCTATTTCAACTTGTCTGGTGATTTCACGCAGACAATTGACCGCCATGTCTTCCAACTAAACACAGAGGGTATTTACCCAATCGCTCCCGACGGTGTTCCGGCCAAAACTCCAGATGCTACTCGTGATGTGGTTAAACACATCTACAATGGTGCCTTGTTGAAGGATATCTTTGCAGAAGAAGATGAGCAAATCCAGCTGGTATCTGGTTTGGATCATCCATTTGCCCTTCCTGAAGGTCATGACAATGCTGGATTCCTTTATGACCAAAATTCAGGTCGCTTCCTGCTTTTCAAGACAGAGGCTCCTTGCTTTGTGGTCTACACAGCAAACTTTGTGGATGAGAGTGTACTTGTGGCTGGCAAACCAATGATTCAGCACAATGGGATTGCTCTTGAAGCGCAAGCTTTACCAGATGCCATTCACAGTGACCTCAAAGACCAAGTCATTCTTAAAGCCGGTCAAACCTTTACAAGCAAGACACGTTATGAGCTTGTTGTGAAATAAAAGGATAGGAATTTCTACTTTTTGGGGAATAGTATTTACCTTATAACATTAGTAGAAATGGGCAAAGAATAGGAAAATATGATATAATTTAATATTGAAAATACCTGTCCTATCTAAAGGATAAAAGGAGAAAAAATGAAGAAAATTGTATTTGCTAGCGCCTTGGCTTTGACCTTGGCTGGAGCAGTTTTGACAACTGATGTTTTTGCTAATGACAGATTGGTGGCAACGCAATCTGCTGATGGTAGAAATGAAAATGTTTTGAGTTCAGAAGTGTTAAATCCTTCTAGTGGCAATGTTTTAGTTGGGATTAAGGGAGAATTTTTAACCCCAGATAAACAAGCTATTTTGGATGCGATCAATAAGATTCGTAAGGAAGCAGCTGATGAAGGTTTGGTAGATAAGTATGTCCCTATCAAATGGTCTACTGATCTTGAGAAAACTGCTTTTGTACGCGCTACTGAGGTGTCAGTAACTCTGAAACCTGAGCGTCTTTCTACGAAAGAAATCTGGACTGCTTTTCCATCTAGTAATAATATAAGAGGAGAAGCTTTAGATGTTAACTATGAAGGTTTTCTAAAAGCAATTGAAAACTGGCATGCTGAGAGGGCGAATTATGTAGCGAAAAAGAAGGGTGGAACATCTAAAGAATTTACAGGCTATTATGAGGTTCTGATCAATTCTAAATTTACCTATGTGGGGCTTGCGGCTTTTAGAAATGCAGCTAGTTCTCAGAAAGTGGCAACGATTTCTATAGCTTTAGGTGATGATGCCTCTTCAGAGGAATTGGCTGGTGGATATGGCTCTGCTATTCAGTATACAGAAGTGACTGCCTCAAACCTTTCAACCGTTAAAAGTAAAGCTACAGTTGTAGAAAAATCGTTGAAAGATTTTAGAACATCTACATCTAGTCAGTCTGGCTGGGTACAATCTAATGGGAAATGGTATTTTTATGAGTCTGGTGATCTGAAGACAGGCTGGGTAAAAACAGGTGGTAAATGGTACTACTTGAATGATTTAGGTGTCATGCAGACTGGATTTGTAGAAGTTGATGGAGCATGGTATTTCCTTGATAGTTCTGGCGCGATGTTTACAGGTTGGGGAACAGATGGTAGCAGATGGTTCTACTTTGATGGCTCAGGAGCTATGAAGACAGGCTGGTACAAGGAAAATGGTACATGGTATTATCTGGATCAATCAGGTGTCATGAAGACAGGTTGGTTTAAAGTAGGCAAGTACTGGTACTATGCATATGGTTCAGGAGCTTTGGCAGTCAGCACAACAACACCTGACGGTTATAAAGTAAATGGCAATGGTGAATGGGTAAACTAGGCTGAAGATAGTAAGTCATAGGTAAAGTATTTATCGTACTTAGCAAAAAGAATGAACGATAAGAAAGAGGTTGATGACGAACATTGGCCTCTTTTTGTTAGAATAGAGGCTTCAAGTTGTCTGGCTTGACTTTCTTGATGGAAATTATATAATAGTTGTAATAAAAATAATTACAACTAGAAAAGAGGTCTATTTATGACCTATGAATACAAGAGCCACATTTATTTAGCAGAGGCAGTTTTAAATGTGAAGGATTTGGTCAGTCAAACAGCCTTTTATCAGCAAGTTATTGGTTTAGAAACCTTATCTCAAACTGAGACAGAGTCCATTCTAGGACTTGGTGGAAAAGCCTTGGTACAGCTGATTCAAGCACAAGAGAGCGGAGAAGTAAGGGAACATTATGGTCTTTACCATCTGGCTATTCTCTTGCCGACACGAAAGGCTTTGGCTGATGTCTTGAAACACCTGACAGATTTACAGATTCCTCTTGTGGGCGGTGCAGACCATGGTTACAGTGAGGCTCTTTACTTGGAGGATTTGGAGGGAAATGGCATTGAACTCTATCGAGATAAGCCGGTTTCCAAATGGGATATTCGAGACGATGGACGCATTATCGGTGTGACGGAGGCTCTTGCGGCGCAGGACATTTATGAGTTGGGGGAAAGAGTAGAGCCCTTTATCCTAGCCGAGGGTACGAGAATGGGGCATATCCATCTTTCCGTCAAGGATAGTCGAAAGTCCAGCCAGTTTTATCAAAAGGTCTTAGGACTAGAGGATAAGTTCAGTGTGCCTAGCGCTAGTTGGATTGCAGCTGGGGACTATCATCATCATTTGGCAGTCAACGAATGGGGAGGAAAAGGTCTAGCTCCGCGTAAGCAAGGCTTGCCAGGTTTGGCCTATTATGTCATTGAGGTCGTTAGTAAAGAAGAACTGTTAACGATTGCCCAGCGAGTACAAGAAGTTGATGCACCAGTTAAGTGGTTGACATCTAGCCAGTTGGAAGTCACAGACCCAGACGGAATTGTGACCCGTATTCGTTTAGCAAGGTAAAACTAGGAATTTCTATCAAGTTATCAGAATGGGTAATTTGCCTTTTGAAAAGTCTTTGATAACAGAACTGCGTGAGCTAGATAGGCGAGAATTTTGACAAAGGAGCTGATTAGAGATATAATGAAGAAAAATCGAGCAAGGAAAAAGAAATGACAAACTCAAAGTATATTACTCGTTTGAAACGTTCAGAGGGGCAGTTGCGTGGGATTCAAAAGATGATTGAAGAAGATCGTGACTGTGCTGATATTGTTACGCAACTAACAGCCGTGAAATCTAGTGTAGAGCGCGTGATTGAGATGATAATTACCGAAAACCTTACTGAATGCATCAACCAGCCGCTAGATGATCCTGAAGCTCAAAAGGAACGCCTAGAAAAGGCTATCCGCTACTTGATTAAACGGAAATAAATGGATGAGAGTTGCAAAGATCTCTGCTATTAGAATAGTTGAATGTGAATCAAGAGAGGCTGGAAAAGTCTTTAAAATTAAAAAACGCATATTATCAGGTGTTGAAAACCTTGATAATATGCGTTTTATTGTGGGGAGATTTATACTCTTCGAAAATCTCTTCAAACCACGTCAGCTTCACCTTGCCGTAGAAATATGTTCTTGACTTTGTCAGTCTTATCTGCAACCTCAAAGCAGTGCTTTGAGCAACCTGCGGCTAGCTTCCTAGTTTGCACTTTGATTTTCATTGAGTATTATTTCATTTTCTCTTGAAATTGAGTTTTTGCCCAGCTCCTTTTGATTATTCTACTTGACCTGGCCAAGCATTCATGCCACCTTCTATATTGGTAACGGAGAGGCCTTGGGAGCTGAGAAATTGGCAGGCAGAGGCAGAACGTACTCCACCTTGACAGATGACATGGTATTCATGGTCAGGTTTGAGTTCTTTGTATCCTTGTTCCAAGGTACTTAACGGAAGATTTTTGGCACCTGGTGCATGTCCTGCTTGGAATTCATGTACTTCACGGACATCGATAAGCTCTAGATTTTCATTTTGATATTTTTCATAAAAGTCAGCCATGCTGATATTAGTTTCCATATTCTACTCCTTCTGGCTTAGCCATTTTGTATAGTGAATAAGCGCCGTTAAGGTTTTGGACGGTAAATCCTGCTTGTTTGAGGATACGCTCTGCGATATAGCTGCGCAAACCACTGTGGCAGCTAACGATGTAGGCTTGGTTCTTGTCCAGTTCGTCCAAGCGTTCCCGTAGTTCGTTTAGGGGGATGTGGATGGTGTCGACTTTGAGTCTACCACTCTGAAATTCGCCACTTGTCCGCACATCTAGGAATTTCTTACCCTTAGCCAGTTCGTCTTCGAGCTGGTACCATTGAACATTGTCGCTGAGACCTTCGATAAGGTTTAAGGCTGCGTAGCCCAGCATATTGACTGTATCCTTGGCCGAGCCAAATGGTGGCGCATAGGTGAACTCCAATTCTGGCAAGTCAAAGACGGTGAGATTTCCCTTGATAGCAGTTGATAGGATATCGATTCGCTTGTCAACACCTTTCTTCCCAACTCCTTGGGCACCATAGATTTTTCCAGTGTTTGGGTCAAAGAGGAGCTTCAAGGTCATATCAGTAGCGCCTGGATAATAACTAGCGTGGTCTTTCCCACTGACATGAAGGGCCTTGTAAGGAAGTTGATTCATGCTAAGGATACGCTCGCTGAGACCAGTCGAAGCAGCTGTCATATCAAAGGCACGAACGATAGTAGTGCCGATACTGCCCTTGTTTGTACGTTCTAGTCCTGCGATGACGTCTGCCACTTGGCGTCCCTGACGATTGGCAGGAGAAGCGAGAGAGATGAGAGCGTCTTGGCCCGTAATCTCTTGCTTGACGACGATGGCATCCCCAACTGCAAAAATATCTTTTTGACTGGTTTCGTAATGTTCATCTACAAGAATCCCACCTCTAAGTCCCAGTTCAATCCCCGCAGTTTTGGCCAGTCCGTTTTCAGGTTCAACACCGACAGAAAGGATGGTGAGGTCAGAAGTGATCTTTTGACCGTTTTCGAGAACGATGACTTTTCCTTGCTCTTCAAATCGAGTTGCAGACTGAGAAGTGATAACGCGAACGCTGTTTTTAACCAATTCTGCTTGGACAAAGGCTGCCATTTCTTGATCTAATGATGGTAAAACATGGGGTGCTTTCTCAACAATAGTAACTTGCAATCCACGTTTCGCCAGGTTTTCAGCCATTTCAAGCCCGATAAAGCCTGCACCGATAATGACAGCTTCTTTTGGATAATTGTCCAAGGCTGCCATAATTTCATCGAGATCGGGAACATTGCGGAGCGTGTAGGCATTCTTAGCTTCTGCCAAGCCTTCAATGGTAGGAACAAATGGTTTAGCTCCTGGGGAGAGGATCAGCTTGTCGTAGCTTTCTGTGAATTCTTTCCCATCATGACGTACCGTCACAGTGTGTTCTTCTGGCGAAATCTGGATGACCTCGTGAAATGGTCGCACATCGAGATTAAAGCGTGCCTTGAGACTTTCAGGAGTTTGGACCAATAAACTATCACGGTTTGCAATTTCTCCTGAAACATAGTAAGGAAGCCCGCAGTTTGCAAAGGAAACAAAGGGACCTTTCTCAAAAATAGTGATTTCAGCGTCTTCCATGAGACGTCTGAGACGGGTTGCTGCTGACATTCCGCCTGCAACTCCCCCGACAATGATAATTTTCATTGATTTTCTCCTTTATGCTTCTAGATGACTTTTCCTGTCCAAGAGCTCATACCGCCTCGGACATTGATGACATCGTAGCCTTTTTTCTTTAGCTTTTTAGCAGCCATCTTACTACGCACACCAGAATGACAAATGACATAAAGTGTTTCTTTTGTTGTTGGTGTGTAGGAACCAATTTCGGTTAGAGGAACATTTTTGGCATTTTTGATATGACCTCTACGAAATTCCATTGGCGTCCGAACATCTAGTAGCTGAATCGGTTCCTTGAGTTTGGCTTCTAACTCGCTGGTAGAAATACTGTCAATTTTTGTAAATAAGTGAAACATAGGCACCTCCAAATATACCCTTATGGGGTATATTAAACCATGAAGTCAAGCTTTTGTCAAGCAAGTTGTTTTGACTTGGTGGAGATTGGTTGCGATTGTATTTTTTCTCCTCAGTTCCTCAGCTTCCTCCTTGACACTCGGTCAGCTTTTGATACAATAGTACAAAATTAGAGGAGGCAGGCTATGATTCAGAAACATGCGATTCCTATTTTAGAGTTTGATGATAATCCTCAAGCGGTCATCATGCCTGATCACGAGGGGCTGGACTTGCACTTGCCCAAGAAGTGCGTCTATGCATTTTTAGGTGAGGAGATTGACCGTTATGCGAGGGAAGTAGGGGCGGACTGTGTCGGCGAATTTGTTTCTGCCACCAAGACTTATCCGGTCTATGTCGTGAACTACAAAGGCGAGGAGATCTGTCTGGCTCAGGCTCCTGTTGGTTCAGCTCCAGCAGCTCAGCTTATGGATTGGTTGATTGGCTATGGTGTGGAGCAGATTATTTCCACTGGAACCTGTGGTGTGCTGGTTGATATAGAAGAAAATGCCTTTCTAGTCCCTGTTCGCGCTCTGCGAGATGAAGGAGCTAGTTATCACTATGTGGCACCTTCTCGTTATATGGAAATGCAGCCAGAGGCTATTGCTGCTATTGAGCGAGTGTTGGATGATAGAGAGATTCCCTATGAAGAAGTCATGACCTGGACAACAGACGGTTTTTACCGAGAAACGGCTGAAAAGGTGGCTTATCGAAAGGAAGAAGGCTGTGCTGTTGTGGAGATGGAGTGTTCTGCGCTTGCGGCAGTAGCCCAACTGCGTGGGGTTCTCTGGGGAGAATTGTTGTTCACAGCTGATTCCTTAGCAGACTTGGACCAGTACGATAGTCGTGACTGGGGTTCAGAAGCTTTCGAGAAGGCCTTGGAACTCTGCCTTGAAATTGCCTTTCAGATCTAGCTACTCTCCTTCTTTTTATGGTACAATGGATGTATGTTATTCAAATTATTTGTTAAAAAAATTGAAAGGGCCTTGGGTGGACTTTCACCAGCTCGTCGCATCTTTTTAAGTTTCGCTGGAGTTATTTTTATAGGTTCTCTCCTTTTGAGTTTGCCTTTTGTTCAGGCGAGCGGTTCGCAGGCCACTTATTTTGACCATCTTTTTACGACGGTGTCTATGGTCTGTGTAACCGGCCTTTCTACGCAACCGGTGGCTACTACCTATAATGTCTGGGGGCAGTTGATTTGTATGCTCTTGATACAGATTGGTGGCTTAGGTCTCATGACTTTTATCGGGGTCTTTTATATTCAGGGGAAGCAAAAGCTTAGTCTTCGCAGTCGTGAAACCATTCAGGAGAGCTTCAGTTACGGGGAGACTCGGTCGCTGAAGGCTTTTATGCGGTCCATCTTTTTGACGACTTTTCTGGTGGAGGGCTTGGGTGCCTTCCTACTAAGTTTTCGTTTTATTCCTGAGTTTGGTTGGGGACGGGGTATTTTTACCTCTATCTTCTTAGCTATTTCAGCCTTTTGTAATGCTGGTTTTGATAATTTCGGCAGTAGCAGTTTAGTGGCTTTTCAGACGGATCCCTTAATCAATCTGGTTATTGCTAGTTTGATTATCACGGGTGGTCTTGGCTTTATGGTCTGGTTTGACTTGGCAACCCAGTTTGACAAGAAGAAAAAACGCCGTCTGCGTTTCCACACCAAACTAGTCCTCTTCTTGACTGCAGGGATTTTGCTGTTTGGGACAGTATCTACTCTCTTTACGGAGTGGCACAATCCTGGAACGATTGGCAATCTCAGTGTTCCAGAGAAAGTGCTGGTTAGCTTTTTCCAAACCGTCAGCATGAGAACGGCTGGTTTTGCCTCTATTGATTACACCCAAGCTCGGCCTGTGACCCTGTTTATCTATATCCTACAGATGTTTCTGGGTGGGGCGCCTGGAGGGACGGCTGGGGGTCTCAAGATTACGACTTTCTTTGTCTTATTGGTCTTTGCGCGTAGTGAATTGTTGGGCTTACCTCATGCTAATGTTGCGCAGAGAACCATTGAGGCTCGAACAGTCCAAAAATCCTTTAGTGTCTTCATTATCTTTTTGATGACCTTCTTGTTGGGCTTGATGTTGTTGGGAATTACAGCAGAAGGAACACCGCGCTTTATCTATCTTATGTTTGAGACCATTTCAGCCCTTGCGACAGTTGGGGTAACGGCAAATCTGACGCCAGAACTGGGTAAGCTAGCTCTCAGCATTGTCATGGTGCTCATGTTTATCGGCCGTATCGGTCCCTTAACCTTGCTGGTTAGTCTAGCGGATTACCAGCCTGATAAGAAAGATTTGATTCAGTATATGAAAGCAGATATTAGTATTGGATAAGAAAGGAAGAACTATGTCAGATCGTACGATTGGAATTTTAGGTTTGGGGATTTTCGGGAGTAGTGTCCTGACGGCCCTCGCTAAGCAAGATATGAATATCATTGCTATTGATGACCACGCAGAGCACATCAATCAATTTGAGCCTGTTTTGGCGCGTGGAGTTGTGGGCGATATTACAGATGAGGAACTCCTCAGAACTGCAGGAATTGATACCTGTGATACGGTTGTAGTGGCAACAGGGGAAAATCTAGAGTCGAGTGTGCTTGCAGTCATGCATTGTAAGAGTTTGGGGGTACCAAGGGTTATTGCCAAGGTCAAAAGCCAGACAGCTAAGAAGGTGCTAGAAAAAATCGGTGCTGACTCGGTGATTTCACCTGAGTATGAGATGGGGCAGTCCCTAGCGCAGACCATTCTCTTTCATAATAATGTTGATGTCTTTCAGCTGGATAAAAATGTGTCTATTGTGGAGATGAAAATTCCGAGTGTTTGGGCAGGTCAAAGCCTGAGCCAGCTGGATCTACGTGGCAAATACAACCTCAATGTCCTAGGGTTTCGTGAACAAGAAAATTCACCCTTGGATGTCCAGTTTGGCCCTAATGATCTCTTGAGGTCAGATGCCTATATCTTGGCGGTCATTAACAACCAGTATCTAGATGACTTGGCAGAATTAAATTCGTAAGGAGGGAGCACCCCTCTTTTTTGATGACCTAGATAGTAAATAGAGAGACCTGTATTCCAATTGAGACTAGAAGTCCTTGTATTCTAGTAAAAGTCCTTCAAAAACTGGACTTTATGGTAGAATAGAAAGAAGTGAGAAGAGAGTAAGAAAAAATCAGTCCCCTAAAGGAGTAGATTATGAAGTTATTGTCTATCGCCATCCCTAGCTACAATGCCGCTGCCTATCTTCATTACTGTGTGGAGTCGCTAGTGATTGGTGGTGAGCAAGTTGAGATTTTGATTATCAATGATGGGTCTCAGGACCAGACTCAGGAAATCGCTGAGCGTTTAGCCAGCAAGTATCCTAGCATTGTTAGAGCCATCTATCAGGAAAATAAAGGTCATGGTGGTGCGGTCAATCGCGGCTTGGCAGAGGCTTCTGGACGCTATTTTAAAGTAGTGGATAGTGATGACTGGGTGGATCCTCGTGCTTACCTGAAAATTTTGGAGACCTTGCAGGAACTAGAGAGTGAAGGTCAAGAGGTGGATGCCTTTGTGACCAATTTTGTCTATGAAAAGGAAGGTCAGTCTCGTAAGAAGAGTATGAGTTATGAGTCAGTCTTGCCTGTCCAACAGATTTTTGGCTGGGATCAGGTCGGAAATTTCTCAAAAGGCCAGTATATCATGATGCACTCGCTGATTTACCGAACAGATTTGTTGCGAGCGAGCCAGTTCCAACTGCCTGAGCATACCTTTTATGTCGATAATCTCTTTGTCTTTACCCCCCTTCAGCAGGTCAAGACCATGTACTATTTGCCTGTCGATTTCTATCGTTATTTGATTGGGCGTGAGGACCAGTCTGTCAATGAGCAAGTGATGATTAAGCGCATTGACCAGCAACTCAAGGTCAATCGACTTTTGGTAGACCAGCTTGATTTATCCAAAGTAAGCCACCCCAAAATGCGAGAATACTTGCTGAATCATATTGAAATCACGACGGTGATTTCCAGTGCCTTGCTCAACCGAGCAGGCACAGCGGAGCATCTGGCCAAAAAACGGGAGCTGTGGACCTATATTCAGCAGGAAAATCCAGAGGTCTTTCAGGCTATCCGCAAGACCATGTTGAGCCGTTTGACTAAACATTCAGTCTTGCCAGCTCGCAAACTGTCCAATGTTGTCTATCAAATCACCAAATCTGTTTATGGCTTTAATTAATATAAGTATTTTATAAGAGGGATTTAAGAAAAATTTTAACTTTTTCTTAATCCTTTTTAATTTTAGGAGATTATACTAGAGTCATCAAATAAAGAAAAACTCTAAGGAGAATCCTATGAAATTCAATCCAAATCAAAGATATACTCGTTGGTCTATTCGCCGTCTTAGTGTCGGTGTTGCCTCAGTTGTTGTAGCCAGTGGCTTCTTTGTCCTAGTTGGTCAACCAAGTTCTGTACGTGCCGATGTGGTCAATCCGACCCCTGCTCAAGTCGTACCAGATGCGACTTCGGTGAGTGAAAAGAGTGACTTACCAGTAGGAGTTCTCAAAGAAGCAGTCGATACAGCTCTTCCTTCAGAGAAGGCAGACTCAACACCTAAAGCAAGCTTGGATACTACAAGCTCTCCAGAAAAAGTGAATGTAGCTGATAAAGATCAAGTGGTAGCGCCAAAAGAAGAAGTGCAAGCAAAACCAGAATCTAAGAAAGAAACAGAAGATGCGGTTAAACCTGCGACAAATCCTGCTCCTACAGTTCCTGGACAAGACCGTGAAGCAAATGAAGTTCAACCAGCAACTACCCCAGCTGAGGTGCAAAAGGGTGTGGCCGACAATACTAAAGACACAGTAGATGTTCCAGCTACTTACTTGGATAAAGCCAACTTCCCAGGTCCATTCACAGCCGGTGTTAACCAAGTCATCCCATACGAACTCTTCGCTGGTGACGGTATGTTGACTCGTCTTATCTTGAAAGCCTCAGACAAGGCTCCATGGTCAGACAATGGTTCAGCTAAAAACCCTGCTCTCCCACCAGTAGAAAAATTGGGCAAAGGCCTTTACTTCTATGAAGTGGACTTAGCAGGTACTCAAGGAAAATCTGACAAAGAGTTACTTGACCTCTTAAAACAAAACGGCACTCAAAGCTATAAAGCTACCATCAAAGTGTACGGCGCAAAAGATGGCAAGGCTGATTTGAGCAACCTCGTAGCGACTAAAGATTTGAATGTTAACTTGAATGGTTTGACTACCCCAGCTGAAGTCCAAAAAGGTGTGGCTGACAACACTAAAGATACAGTAGATGTTCCAGCTACATACTTGGACAAGGCTAACTTCCCAGGCCCATTCACAGCAGGTGTTAACCAAGTTATTCCATACGAACTCTTCGCAGGTGACGGTATGTTAACACGCCTTATCTTGAAAGCCTCAGACAAGGCTCCATGGTCAGACAACGGTTCAGCTAAAAATCCCGCTCTCCCACCAGTAGAAAAATTAGGCAAAGGTCTTTACTTCTATGAAGTGGACTTGGCAGGTACCCAAGGTAAATCAGATAAAGATTTGTTAGACCTCTTAAAACAAAACGGCACTCAAAGCTATAAAGCTACTATCAAGGTGTACGGTGCTAAAGATGGCAAGGCAGACTTGAGCAACCTCGTAGCGACTAAAGATTTGACAGTAAACTTGAACGGCTTGACCACTCCAGCCGAAGTCCAAAAAGGCGTGGCCGACAATACTAAAGACACAGTAGATGTCCCAGCTACTTACTTGGACAAAGCCAACTTCCCTGGCCCATTCACAGCTGGTGTGAATCAAGTTATTCCATACGAATTCTTCGCTGGTGACGGTATGTTAACACGCCTTATCTTGAAAGCATCAGACAAGGCTCCGTGGTCAGACAACGGTTCAGCTAAAAATCCCGCTCTCCCACCAGTAGAAAAATTGGGCAAAGGTCTCTACTTCTACGAAGTGGACTTGGCAGGTACCCAAGGTAAATCTGATAAAGATCTTCTAGACCTCTTGAAACAAAATGGTACGCAAAGCTACAAGGCAACCATCAAAGTGTACGGTGCAAAAGATGGCAAGGACGATTTGAGCAATCTCGTAGCGACTAAGGATTTGACAGTGAATTTGCATGGACATCAGTCTCTGATTCCGATGCAATCAGGCTTCGTCCCATCTTCTAATGGTTCAGCTATGCCGGCTCCAATGATGAATAGTCATCAAGATGCATCTAATATGAAAGCTCAAATGCCTAGTGCTAATCAAGATGAGATGAAATCTAAAATGCCATCTGCTAGTCAGGATAAGATGATGCCTAGCAAAGAGCAGGACAAAACCATGGATGCTAGCCAGCCAATGGCAACACCAAGCATGAAACAAGATCAAGCTCCAGCAGCCTCAAGCAAAGCGTCTGATGAAGGCAAGATGGCATCTACTAACAAGGTATCAAGTCCAATGATGGCTGCTCAAATGAAAGAACAAAAAGACATGCTTCCATATACTGGTGAAGCCCAAACCTCAATGGCTACTCTTGGATTCTTTGGATTAGCCTTGGCCGGCCTGCTAGGTGGACTCGGTTTGAAAGCTAAAAAAGAAGAAAATGACTAGTCTAGCTACAGACTTTCTATCTAGGATATGAAAAATCCAGATATCGTTTAGAATGTTCGTAAAGAGATTAAAATAGTGTTATACTATTGTGGTATAGCACTGTTTTTTTCAAAGGAGAGACAGATGGGAAAGACAATTTTACTCGTTGACGACGAGGTAGAAATCACAGATATTCATCAACGTTATCTAGTTCAGGCAGGATATCAGGTTTTGGTGGCCCATGATGGAGTAGAGGCCTTAGAAATCTTCAAGAGAAAACCAATTGATTTGATTATTACAGATATCATGATGCCTCGGATGGATGGTTATGATTTGATTAGTGAGGTTCAGTATCAATCTCCAGATCAGCCTTTTCTCTTTATCACGGCTAAGACCAGCGAGCAGGACAAGATTTATGGCCTGAGCTTAGGGGCAGATGACTTTATTGCCAAGCCCTTTAGCCCTCGTGAACTGGTTTTGCGTGTCCACAATATTTTGCGTCGCCTTCATCGTGGAGGTGAGACAGAGGTCGTCAGTCTCGGGGATTTATGGATGAATCATGGTAGTCATGAAGTCCAAGTCGGAGATGTGGCGCTTGATTTGACCGTCAAATCCTTCGAACTTCTATGGCTTCTAGCCAGCAATCCAGAGCGAGTTTTTTCTAAGACAGACCTCTATGAAAAGGTCTGGCAAGAAGACTATGTGGATGACACCAATACCTTGAATGTTCATATTCATGCTCTTCGACAGGAGTTGGCTAAACATGCTAGTGCAGAGACACCGACCATCAAAACCGTTTGGGGCTTGGGCTACAAAATTGAGAAAGCACGAGGTAGTTAATGAAATTAAAAAGTTATATTTTAGTGGGGTATGTCATTTCAACACTCCTAACGATTATCGTGGTTTTTTGGGCTGTTCAAAAAATGCTGATTGAGAAAAGCGAGATTTACTTTCTGCTTGGAATGACCATCGTTGCCAGCCTTGTCGGTGCTGGGATTAGTCTCTTTCTCCTATCGCCGGTCTTTACTTCATTGGGCAAACTTAAGGAACATGCCAAGCGGGTAGCAGACAAGGACTTTCCATCAAATCTGGAGGTTCAAGGACCTGTAGAATTTCAGCAATTAGGCCAAGCTTTCAATGAAATGTCCCATGATTTGCAGGCCACCTTTGATTCCTTGGAAGAAAGCGAACGAGAAAAGGGCTTGATGATTGCTCAACTTTCGCATGATATCAAGACCCCCATCACTTCAATCCAAGCGACGGTAGAAGGGATTTTGGATGGAGTTATCAAGGAAGGAGAACAGGACCATTATCTAGCAACCATTGGACGTCAGACGGAAAGACTCAATAAACTGGTTGAGGAGTTGAATTTTTTGACTCTAAACACAGTTAGAAATCAGGTCGAAACGACCAGCAAAGACAGCATTTTTCTGGATCAGCTCTTGATTGAGTGTATGAGTGAATTTCAGTTCTTGATTGAGCAGGAGGAACGAGATGTCCATTTGCAGGTAATTCCAGAGTCTGCCCGGATTGAAGGAGATTATGCCAAGCTTTCTCGTATCTTGGTGAATTTGGTCAATAACGCTTTTAAATACTCTGCTCCAGGGACAAAGTTGGAAGTGGTGGCTAAGCTGGAGAAGAACCAGCTTTTAATCAGTGTGACCGATGAGGGGCAGGGTATTGCTCCAGAGGACTTGGAGAATATTTTCAAACGCCTTTATCGTGTAGAAACTTCGCGTAACATGAAAACAGGTGGTCATGGCTTAGGGCTTGCGATTGCGCGTGAATTGGCCCATCAATTGGGTGGGGAAATTACAGTCAGCAGCCAGTACGGTCTAGGAAGTACCTTTACCCTCCTTCTCAATCTCTCTGGCAGTGAAAATAAAGCTTAAAACCCCTTTACAAATCTAGCCATTCATGGTAGAATGGATCTTGTGCGAAATATCAGCAGGAAAGCATGAAGCTCGTCAACAGGTGTCTTATGATAAGTAACCTTGGCTGTTTAGGCGAAGGGCATCTGCACGAATCAGGGCTTTCTAAGTGACTATTTCCACCGAAATATTATTTATATCAGGAGGACATTCACATGTCACGTTATACAGGACCATCTTGGAAACAAGCTCGTCGCCTTGGCCTTTCACTTACAGGTACAGGTAAAGAATTGGCACGTCGTAACTACGTACCAGGACAACACGGACCAAACAACCGTTCTAAATTGTCAGAATACGGTTTGCAATTGGCTGAAAAACAAAAACTTCGTTTCACTTACGGTGTAGGTGAAAAACAATTCCGTAACTTGTTCGTACAAGCTACAAAAATCAAAGGCGGAATCCTAGGTTTCAACTTCATGCTTCTTTTGGAACGTCGTTTGGATAACGTTGTTTACCGTCTTGGTCTTGCGACTACTCGTCGTCAAGCTCGTCAATTCGTAAACCACGGTCACATCCTTGTTGACGGAAAACGCGTTGATATCCCATCATACCGCGTAACTCCAGGTCAAGTGATCTCAGTTCGTGAAAAATCATTGAAAGTTCCAGCTATCCTTGAAGCAGTAGAAGCTACTCTTGGACGTCCAGCATTCGTATCATTCGATGCTGAAAAATTGGAAGGTTCATTGACTCGCTTGCCAGAACGCGATGAAATCAATCCAGAAATCAACGAAGCACTTGTCGTTGAATTCTACAACAAGATGTTGTAATATTTTATTGAATCAGATAGGCTTTAGAGCCTTGATATTGAGCACTTTGGGGCGCTTTCCCTTAGTGCTTTTTTTGTTTTTACAATAGCTTTTAAGCATACAGCTATAAGTATCTATACGCGACTAGACCTGTATAGTTTAAAGTGATATAATAGTCTAAAAGGAGGTACTACTATGAATGTTTTAGAAAAAAATACACAGGTAAACTTTAAGACTAACAGAGACTTGTTAGAGAAGGCTAAAGCTGTTATCACAGCACAAAATCTTGATATGACAGCTAGTTTCAACTTGTTTTTAGAACACATTGTAGAAAATAAAGCCTTGCCATTTGAAACTCAAGTAGATAAAGAAAGAGAAGAACTTCTATCAGGGTTGCGTGCTGAAATTGCTCGTAGCTTTGACGATTTAGAACATGGAAGAACTTACAGCCTTGATGAAGTGAGGGCTAACCTTGGAATTTAACGAGAACGCATATAGACTTATTATCTCTGAAACGGTACAAGGACAGCTAAGAGATGTTAAAGATTATATCTCAGCTAACTACTTTTCAGAACAGGCAGGAGCAAACACAGTTAAGAATATTCTTTATGGTTTGGAACGTCTTGAAGTTTTCCCGGAAGCAGGATTTGATGCTGATGAAAGAGTAGGAGGCATTATATACCCACCCCACAAAACTCGATGCATCATTTTAGGCGATTACTTAGCCTTCTATCATATTTTAGAGGATAGAAAAGCTGTCTTTGTATCAGATATTATTCATAGTAAACAGGACTACATCCGTTTGTTCAAGAAAAAATAGCGCCTACACATGAAGGCGTTTTTGTTTGGGAATGACACGATGTTGATGATATACATCTGGTGTGATATAATATTTTGGCCCCCTCACTTTAAGGAAGGGAGGTGTTATATATGCTAGAGTTACTTTCCCTTTTTCTAGCTCCGTTACTTGTTAACGTACTATCTGAGCTTTTCAAGCTATGGATAAAGAAACGTAGCAAGTAGCTTTTAACCCTTTGAGAGGGTAGCAAAAAAGCCCCATCGGTGGCACGATGGGGCTTTTTTAGTTACATATGCTAGAAGCATTGTTTTCCCTTTATGCTTTCATTCTAACACACAACCCCCGATATTTCAAGCTTTTGTTTTGATATGTCCTCAGAGGTCATTAGCAATCTTATAACACTGAAGCCTGTGGTTTGAGTCCACTTTACTGAAATTAGCCCACGCGCTACCAAGTTCCATTCTACAGCAAAGAAATCAACTCTTTTCTAGGGATTTCCGCCCTCATTTTTCTCTTTTGTGCTAAAATAGACTTATAAATTGAAAATAAGGAATGTTTATGAAATCGGGTAATGGTTTTTGGAAAGGCTGTCTCTATTTTTGGGGCTTCTTGTTCTTACTGGGCCTTTTGGTCCAATATGCTCTTCCACTTGCGGCTTGTGTACTGCTAGGCTATGGTGGTTATCGCCTCTATAAACGTTGGCGCTATCCTCTTTTGCAGGATCGTTCGCTCGACGATCGGATTGAGCTTTTAAAAGCTCGGATTCGTCAGGCGGACAAGGATATTCAGCAGTTAGAGGGAGTCTTGGTAGAGAAAGGCTCAGATTCCTATAAGAGTTTGGCTAATCAAGTATTGATCGAACTGCGGGAAATTCATCAGGAGGCGGATCGTCTCAAGTCCTATATCGATGCTGATGTCTACAACCGTATTGACAAAAAGGTTCGTACAGTAAGGGCAAACATCGATGTTCAGCTAGAACGTTTGGATAGGGAAAGTCAGGTAGATCTTGAAAATGCGGAGCCAGAGGAATTAGCTCCAGAATTGTCTCAGACTTTGGCTAATATTGCCATTGACCATCAGGCTATTTTAGACAAGATTGCTACCTCGGCTGAGGGTGATAAGGAAGAATTGACTGCTATTCATAGTTTGAAGATGGAGAAATTCCAAACGATTTTAGAAGGCTATTTAAAGATTAAGGCCAATCCTAAAAACTATAATCGGGCAGAAGAACGCTTAGAGCAAGCTAAAGCAGCTATCGAACAATTTGATCTTGAGCTGGACCAAGTTTTGAGAGAACTCAATGAAACAGATATGCGTGATTTTGATATCAGTCTGCGTATTCTAGAAAAAGATCGTAAAGAATAGGTTAGAAACAAAGGAGTAACCATGACAGAATTTAATTTTGATATTGACCAGATTGCCAATAATACGGTAGCTAAGGTGGATAAAACAACCCAAATCATCGAGACCAATACTGGCTCAGACAAGACCTTGACCTTCCTTGAAAAGTTGAGCCCTGAGCAGCAAGAAGGAATCAAGGCGCACGTGCCGCAGTTGGTAGACCAGTTTGTCACAAATCAAAATGCTCTTTTAGATTTTGGACAATCTGCTGTAGAAGGTGTGAACAATACAGTTAATCGTATCTTGTCAGAACAAAAGAAACTGCAGATTCCCCAAGTGGATGATCTACTCAAAAATACCAACCGTGAGTTGCAAGGCTTTGTAGTAAAATACAAGAACGCTGAGATTGCTGAGTTAGAAGAGAAGCCAAACTTTTTGCAACGATTGTTTAACAAGAGTAAAAATACGCTACAAGAATTTTACTTTGACTCAAAAACAGTGGAGCAAAAGCTCGATGGCATGGCTGCTGCAGTGGTCAAGCAAGAAGATGTGCTAGCTCGAAATATCGTCTCAGCTGAGATGTTGATCGAGGACAATACCAAATCCATTGAAAATCTAGTGGGAGTGATTTCCTTTATCGAAGCCAGCCAGACAGAAGCTGGTAATCGCGCTGCCGAACTGAAAGCCCAAGCTGACCAACTCGATACAAGTACGGTAGAATACCAAACCAAGTCACAAGAATTGGCCCGCATAGCAGAAGTGGTCAATACCCTCGAACAACAGCACACTGAGTATGTCAGCCGTCTCTATGTTGCCTGGGCAACAACACCTCAGATGCGCAATCTTGTGAAGGTATCATCTGATATGCGTCAAAAATTGGGCATGCTTCGTCGTAATACCATTCCAACAATGAAGCTTTCCATTGCCCAACTTGGTATTTTGCAACAATCTATGAAATCAGGTGTTGTGGCAGATGCCATTGTCAATGCCAATAATGCTGCTCTTCAGATGCTAGCTGAGACCAGCAAGGAAGTGATTCCACAGATGGAACGAATTGCCCAAAACCCGACAGTCGCTGTCGAATCTGTTACCAAACTGGCTGAAAGTCTGGTCGCTCAAAACCAAGGTATCGTCGCAGCTATTGAGTTGGGACGTCAGAAACGTGCCCAACTAGAAACAACCATCGTTAAGTCCGCAGAAATGATCAACGATTCTGTCAAACTACGCGATGAGAAAATCGTCCAAGCCCTTCTAGACCAAGGAAAGGCTGCCCAGAAAGAAGTACAAGAATAACACACAAGTCCCCTATAATGTAGATTCGCAGGGGATTTTGCTTGGCTAGGAGCCCTTACCAACCATTGTTAGTGGCCAGTAAGCAAGTTTACTCTAAAATAGAGATAAAAGCATGGGAAGCCTTTTCCCAATAGGGCTTTTATGGTACAATAGAAGGAAGTAAAGGTGTTGTTTTTCAATCTTATCAACGCCTTGGATGAATGAAAAGGAAGAGTCCCTATGGTTTTCAGATTTAAGCAAATAACTAGCTTGCATATATATATATATATATAAACTCGCGTTTTCATACCCATTTTCAAAACCTACCAATTTCCTTGGTAGGCTTTTTGCGTTGTAGAAATGGGGTATGAACATGGCTTACACTTTATCAAGAGAATTAGAACAAGACCTCATCGTTTCAGCGCCTGAGTTGCAGGCTAGTTATGCTGCTATCGTAGAATACCTAGAAGCTATCAACCAGAAAGAAGCATCTGGAAGAAATTCTCAGGAACTCCAGAATCAGCTTGCTATTCAGCTGAGACGTTTAGAAGATTTAGTGCAGGGTTATATCCAAATAAAGAAGAATCCACATCACTACCTAGATGCAGATAAAGACCTGACAGAATCCTATCAAGCCATAAAAGGTACGGAGCAAGATCTTCTCAAAAAATTGCAACATCTCAATCAAGCAGCCTTGCAGGATTTCCATATCAGCCAGAGACTCTCTCCCAAAGATGAGACTGCTATTCCTGTAGCAGGTAAAGCCAAAACCAAACAGGAATTGGCTATCGAGCGGGATTTAATCAACCAGCTAACAAAGGGAGAAAGTCAATGGGTGTATCGACCTGAGCTAAATACAGAGGACCTCCTATGGGGAAACTTTTTTGCCAAGCTGGAAGCCAATAATGTCCGCATTTTGCAAGACCATCCCCTTACAAATTCAGAGAAAAATCAAATCAAAAACCAGCTCAATTTCGTCAACTTTTATGAAGCAGCTAAGTGGATAGCAGGGGAAAATGGCATTGCCAAGGTGCAGGTTCAACGTGAAGATGCCAGTCTAGGCACCATTCGCTTGGAAGTCTTGTGGAGAAACAATGTCGCTGGTGGCAAATCCAGCTATGAGGTTGTCAACCAAGTCATCACAGGCGGAGAAGGGATTCGCCAGCGTCGTGGGGATGTGACTTTGCTAATCAATGGTCTGCCTATGATTCAGATTGAACTGAAAAGCCGTTCTCATCCTTATATGGATGCCTTCCGTCAGATTAAGAAATACGACCAAGAAGGACAGTTCAGAGGTATTTATTCAAGTCTTCAGATGTTTGTCGTCTCAAATGTCACAGACACTCACTACATCGCAGCTGCCAAAGCCAACAAGCTAAATGAACGCTTCTTGACCAAGTGGGTGGATAGTGAAAATAGACCTCAACCCCAACTATTTGACTTTGCAGAGTCTGTCTTGTCGATACCGAGAGCCCATGAGATGGTCATGCAGTATTCTGTCATCGATGATGACAAGAAGGCCTTGATTTTATTGCGCCCCTATCAGGTTCATGCCATTGAGGCTATCCGTGAAGCCAGTCGCAAGCGCCAGTCGGGCTATATTTGGCATACGACTGGTTCAGGAAAGACCCTGACCTCTTATAAAGTTTCTCGCAATCTGCTCCAGATTCCATCTATCGAAAAGACAATCTTTGTGATTGATAGGACAGACCTAGACCAGCAGACGACCAGTTCGTTTCAGTCTTACGCAGAGAACGATATGATTGATATCGATGAGACCGATGATACGCAGGAATTGGTTAAAAATCTGGCTTCTGATGACCGTCGTGTCGTTGTCACGACCATTCAGAAAATCAATGCCATGATTCGGCAGTTTGATGAAGGACGTCACCAAAAGGTCTACAATCGTATCAAACAACTTAAACTAGCCTTTGTTATCGATGAATGCCATCGCGCGGTGACTCCTGAACGCCAGCGCCACCTAGAGCACTTCTTTACAAATTCTCTCTGGTATGGGTTTACAGGGACTCCTATCTTTACAGAAAATAAGCGTGAACAAAAAGGAGACCTTGCTCAGACGACCGAAGAGCAGTACGGTGACTGCCTGCACCAATATACCGTCAAAGAAGCCATCCATGACAAGGCAGTTCTTGGCTTTAATGTGGAGTATCAGACAACCATGCCTGGTTGGGCAGAAGATGAGATTGACGAGGAGCGCTATGATGACGAAGGCCACATGCTTGCTGTTTTAGATGCTATTCTCAATCGCTCAAGACGCAAACTCGGTTTCCAAAATGGAGTAGGAAAAACTTATGAAGCCATTTTGACCGTTAAAAGCATTGCCCGTGCGCAGGCCTATTATAACCTGATTAAGCAAGTCAAAAATGGAGAAAAGTCTCTAAGCATTTCGGAAAATGTTAAAAAGGTTTTACCAGACTTTCCTAAGGTTGCCATTACCTACTCTGTGACAGAAAATGACGCAGATTCCTATGTCAACCAAGCCTACATGGAGGAGAGTTTAGAAGACTACAATGCCATGTTTGGTACCCACTTTAGCCTAGCTACCATTGCTTCCTACAATAGTGATCTTAACGACCGTCTGGCCCGTAAGAAAGAACGCTTTGCCTTCCGCGAGGAACAGTTGGACCTGGTTATCGTTGTGGACCGCTTGTTGACAGGCTTTGATGCCCCTTGCCTATCGACCCTGTTCATGGATCGTCAACCCATGAAACCCCAGCATATCATTCAGGCCTTTTCACGAACCAACCGCCTCTTTGATGAAGGCAAGAAATTCGGCCAAATCGTTACCTTCCAAACGCCTGACCGCTTTAAAGAAAAAGTGGATGAAGCTCTGAGCCTTTACTCAAATGGTGGCGAAACCAGTGTCTTAGCCCCAGAATGGCAGGAGGAGAAGGCCAAGTTTATGGAGAAGGTTCATCAACTACTAGCTATCGCTCCAAGTCCAGAACAGGTGCCTGATTTGGATACAGCGACAGATGCAGAATTAAAACGCTTTGCCAAGGCCTTCCAAGAATTTGACAAGCTCCTATCCTCTATACAAGTCTATTCTGACTATGATGAGAAAGTCATTCTCAGAGAGATTGGCCTCAGCCTAGAAGACATCGAGAACTTTGCCGGCCAATATCAAAATGTCATCGAAGAACTCCGCAGACGCAGAAAAGAAGACCAAGAAGATGAAGGGGTTCTCCTAGATATCGAGTATGAGCTCGAATCCATCCGCACCGACGAGATAAACTATCACTATATCCTCTCTCTCATCCAAGCCCTAATCGAAAATCGAGAAAACCTCATCGGTAAAAAGGAAAAGAGTCTGGTAGATAACTATATCGAAGATTTGAACAAATCCAATCCTAAGTTATCCAGCATCATCTCCAAACTCTGGCAGGATGTCCAAGCTGATGCCAAGAGCTATCAGGGACAGTCTGTAACCCATAAGTTGGATGAGATGATTGAGCTAACTACCCAGCAAAAGATTCGTGAAACGGCAGATTATTGGCAGATAGGAGAGGATGAACTCCAGTTCGTAGTGGACAACTACCGCATCGGACGCGACAAGCAAAATGGTGAAAAAGCCATCACAGAATCTCAGGACTACCTCGCCTATAAGGAAGCCCACGGAGACAAAGCGCTACCAAAACTCAAATACAAAAAAGCCCTCAAAGAGGACTATATGCGCATGATTTCAGAGGATATCTTACCGCTAAGAGGGAGATAAACTACCGATTTGACTTTTTTTATTTGCTAGATGTTTAACTTTATCTTGTCAAATCAGCCTATCTATCGTTTCAAAATAGGTAAAATTGAAGAATAGAAATCAAAAAAGAAAACCTGAAGTGTAGAAATAAGAAAAATTGGAGAATAGAAAGGGGGATATAGTGGAAAAATTATTTATTATCGGAAATGGTTTTGATATGGCACATGATTTAAAGACAAATTATCTATATTTCAAAAAGTTTGTTTTTCAGCAGGCCTATGGAAAAGATGAACTGTTAGAGTCGTTGCAAAGTTTGGATTCTATTAAAGATTATCTAAAAAACAGTGATAACAAAATATATAAGAGTGAATTATTTGCAGAAAAAGTGATGGAAATCTTGAGTGGTTCTGACAGTCAGGAGAAGTTGAGATTGCTTTATCAAATCCTTTTACAGATTACAGATCCAGAGATGTTTTGGAGTGATTTTGAAGAAAAACTAGCTTGCTTTCCTTTTATGAACGCTAGCACTCCTTACCATGTGACGAACGATAGTAAAGAGGACACTGAGTCTAGAAAAGAACTTGCCAAAGAGGTAGCGGATAAACTCAGTAAGTATGTTCATCATCAATTGAACAAGTTATTTAAACAATGGATTAAAGAAACCTATGAGCTATGGAAAAGTCAATTGAGCATGAGGAAATTTACCTCTTATTTCCCGATTGCAAAAGAAACAATTCTAATTAATAGAGATGCAAGATTTTTGAATTTCAATTATACTCGTACTCTAGAAGATTTTTACGGCATTCCTTCTTCTAACATCATTCACATTCATGGCGATTTGGATGATGGAGTTCTTATATTTGGTCATGGGGAAGATTCGATAGTCATACCAGAAGGAGCGGATATTTTATCTCAGGCTATGTACAGATTGTCTGCTGCTAATAGAAAGCCAGTCCATAAGCGAATTAGAAAATACGACTACTTTTTCAAAAATTTAAGTTCTATCAAAGAAATCTACTTTATTGGTTTTGGTATTCGGGATGAGAATGGAGTGGATGCTCCGTACTTTAAAGAAATCTTTAAACAGACACCGGATGTGAGCATTTATGTAGACCAGTTTGATAAGAAGTATGAATATGCTATTAAGAAAACACTTAAGGTATGGGGTTCTCATAAAGCTTATCAATTGCAATTTATAGATACAAATAAAGATGAAATAGTTGGAGGAAATATATGACAAAACAACCAAGTTATCGTTTTACAGGACTTGAAGATGACTGGAAGGAAGTGAAGTTGGGGGAAGTGTTTGATATTGTTACTGATTATGTAGCTAATGGGAGTTTTGAATCTCTAAGAAATAATGTGAAAACTTATGAAAAAGATAATTTCGCATATATGATTAGATTGCAGGACGCCTCAAATAGTTGGAAGGGACCATGGCTTTATACAGATGAGAAAGGTTACAATTTTTTATCTAAGAGTAGATTGTTTAAAGATGACATATTGATGTCGAATGTAGGGACAGTTGGGAGATTTTTCCAAGTTCCTGAATTAGATAGACCTATGACGTTAGCTCCCAATTCCGTGCTCATACGAAGTACTTCAAGTAATAATCAGTTTTTATATTTTATGATGCTGACAGCAAATATTCAAGATCAAATTGCTATGAGGAAGACACCAGGTGTACAAGACAAAATAAATAAGACAGATTTTAAAAAAGTAATTGCAACTCTTCCCTCCCTCCTCGAGCAAACTGCCATTGGTTCTTTCTTTCAAGATATTGACCAGCTTATTAGCCTTCAACAGCGTAAGTTAGAGGTGCTCAAAGAGCAGAAGAAAACCTACCTCAAGCTCCTCTTCCCAGCCAAAGGACAAACCAAACCAGCCCTTCGCTTCGCAGGATTTGAAGATGAGTGGAAGGAAGTGAAGTTGGGGGAAATAATAAAATCTATTAGTTCCAAAAATTATATTACCGAGTATTCTAAAGAGGGAAATAATCCTGTAATACAACAAGGGGACATTCCTATTGTAGGTTTTTCAGATAATAAACCATTTAATAATTTTAGTAATGTTATTCTTTTTGGTGACCATACATTATCTTTATTTAAACCTGAGACTCCTTTTTTATTAGCTACAGATGGTATAAAAATATTACACTCAGATTTAACTACTCAGTCATTTTTGTTTATAATGTTAGAAAGATATCTGCCTAAATCCCAAGGGTATAAACGTCATTATTCTTTATTGAAGAATGAACTATCTTCCTTACCTTCTCTCCCTGAACAAGAAGCCATCGGTTCTTTCTTCCAAGATCTAGACAAAGCTATTGCCAAGCAAGAGGAAAAAGTCAACCAGCTCAAAGAAAGCAAACAAACCCTACTCAGAAAAATGTTTATCTAAGATACAAAGACCGTCAAAAGCCCAGTGATTCGTTTTTAAAAGAGTTTATCGTAAAATGAGTGCGAACGAAGTGAGCTTTTAGAGGATATTTTCCGCCATGGTGGTATCCTATACAATAACAAAGTTATTGTATAGGACGGGATTTTTTAGACTCTGGGCTCAAAAATTAGGGATGAAATTCCTTGGATTTCTAAAATCATCCACTGGATAATTTTACCTCCCGTCCGCACTATTTAAGGAAAATATAAAAAAGAAAAATATTTTAAAACATGGAATACTACTAACAACATAAATTGATAGGAGACCCTATGTCACAAACAGATTTATCAAGAGAACTCTACCAATCCCTCTGGAATGCGGCAGATATCCTGCGTGGCCAGATGGAAGCCAATGAATACAAGTCCTACCTCTTGGGCTTGATTTTCTACAAGTACCTATCCGACAACATCCTCCAAGCCGTCTGTGATAACTTGGACGAGACTTTTGAGTCCTTCCAGCAAGCACAGCTTCTCTACGAGGAAAACTTTGCGGATGCAGATGTCCGTGAAGACCTCATCGAGGTCTTAAATGACGAGCTGGGCTATGTGATTGAGCCTTCTCTAACCTTCACCAAGCTGGTTCAGTCTATCCATGAAGGAACCTTCCAGCTAGAATCTCTAGCCCAAAGTTTCCGTGATATCGAGCAGGCTAATGAAAAATTTGAAAATCTCTTCGAAGATATCGATCTCTATGCGAAAAAGCTAGGCAACACACCACAAAAGCAAAATAAAACCATCTCTGAGGTTATGAAACAGCTCAACGACCTCAATGTGTCTGGTCATGCTGGTGATATCTTGGGTGATGCTTATGAGTACTTGATTGGCCAGTTTGCCAGTGATTCTGGTAAAAAGGCTGGAGAGTTCTATACACCTCAAGCAGTCTCTCACCTCATGACTCAGATTGTCTTTGCAGGGCGCGAGCATCAAAAGGGCATGTCGGTTTACGACCCAACCATGGGTTCTGGTTCTCTCTTGCTCAATGCCAAGCGCTATAGTAAGGAAGCTTCGACGATTTCTTACTACGGCCAAGAGTTGATTACTTCGACTTTCAACCTTGCTCGCATGAATATGATGCTTCATGGAGTTGCGATTGAGAATTATCACCTCAGCAATCACGATACACTAGACGAAGATTGGCCGACGACCGAGCCGACAGACTTTGATGGGGTTTTGATGAACCCACCCTATTCACTGAAGTGGTCAGCAGATAGTGGCTTCCTGCAAGATCCTCGCTTTTCAAGTTATGGAGTTCTTGCACCTAAGTCAAAAGCAGATTTTGCCTTCCTGCTTCACGGTTTTTACCACCTCAAGCATAATGGTGTCATGGCTATCGTACTTCCTCACGGAGTTCTCTTTCGAGGAGCAGCCGAGCAAAAGATTCGCCAGCATCTATTAGAAGAAGGCGCTATTGATACAGTTATCGGCTTGCCAGCAAATATCTTCTACAATACCTCTATCCCGACAACTATTATCATCCTTAAAAAGAATCGCACTAACAAGGATGTCTTCTTTATCGATGCCTCAAAAGAGTTTGAAAAAGGGAAAAATCAAAACAATATGACCGAAGACCATATTGCTAAGATTTTGGAGACTTATCAAAAACGCGAGAATGTCGAGAAGTTTGCCCATCTAGCCAGCTTTGAAGAGATTGTTGAAAATGACTACAACCTCAACATTCCACGCTATGTTGATACCTTTGAGGAAGAACCCGTAGTTCCCCTCGCCGACCTCGCCGATCAGCTCGCAGAGATTGATAAAGAGATTGGAGAGGTAGAAACCAGACTCGCACACATGCGCAGCCAGCTAGTAGGCACAACACCAGAAGCCCAAGCAGAATTAAGCGCCTATCTCGAAAAGTTGAATGAGATTTAGAGAGTAGGGGAAGAATGAAAAAACGCAGGTTCACTTGAGCCTGCGCTTTGGTTTCCGCAAATTTGGGAAAAGACCATATTATTTCAAAAATTTTTAGGAATGAAAATAAAATATTTAATATTTAGTCATGAAATCTCCAAGATTTTTGATTTGTTGTTTAATGATGTGGTATTGTTCGGTTGAGCTTTTAGGGAGAACATATCTTGTAGATCGTCCCTTACCTTCTATCTCAATATACTTTTTATTTTGTAGAGATTTCAAATTTTCTCTAAATTTATACTCAGTCATGAGAGAATTTTCGAGGACGTCATTTTTAGTAATGCTACCATTTTTAATGATATATTCAAGTATTATCTTTTCATTATCTGATGTATTTGTATAAGAAGACAATAAGTCTACTTTCCAGATTGTAACAACAGTACTATCAAAGGTAGTGCTCACCTCAGGAATTTTTAGTTTATATTTTTCGGAAATATCAAAAATTTTTGGTCCACCTGATCCGGCTTTTTCGGACATCCCAATTCTACGGAATAATGAAGAGATTGTACTATTTCGCGTTTTGGAAGTTCCACCATGTATAAATTCGGGAATAGAAATTTTCATCTTACCTGGATTTTTAAATTCATAGAAGTCTTGATAAGCTGTAATAACTATAGGAGAATCAAAGTCATAGTAAGCATGCATTAAGCAGTTCACTAAAGCTTCACGTATAGATTCAGATAGGTCTTTCTTGAATGGTAAACGGTGGGCAGATTCGTTATTAAACTCAAATCTATCATTTGTTGTAGTAGTTAATTTCTTATATGCTAAATTGAAAAAATCGAACATGTTTAAATCAGGGTACATCATATCCCCTGTTGAAATTCTATCGTTCCACCTAGTTGAAAGAGAGGTATCTTTTTCAAAATAGTCTAATTGAAATTTGGGATAACGAGAAATAATAGAGTTGTACTTTCCAAAAAATATTAGTCCTCCTGCGGTTAATTTATATGTATTATCAATCCTGTCTTTTTTAAATACACCAATTTCGATTAGAAAATCTCTCAACGAAATGCTATTATATTTTGTATTACCAGTAAGTTCAATTAATAGTTGCTTGTAATGTTCTATTGTATCTAAATTTAAATCATTTTCGTCAAAATTATTAAGTAACTCACTATCAATATCATCATGAGAACTAGTCATCAGATATTTAAGTTCTTCTTTATCAAGTCGAACATCGCCTTCACCTAATCTTTTATATGACTCACGATAATCATTTTTTAGATGGACGGGTTTTTGGTGAGGATTCGCTTCTCTTACAGTGACTACAATGAGTTGTTTATTTTTGTCTGGAATGTCAATGTATTCAATATCATTATCGGTAAGTAGGTTACAACTAACTTTTTGTTTGTTTGCGACTAAAGCGAATAAATTGTCTCGTATTTTTTGAGGATTATTGACTCCTTGGTAGGGGTCAATATTTTTTTCGTCTATCCCGAGAATTATTTTCCCGCCATTTGTATTTGCAAATGCTGAGTAGGTTTCCCAGAAAGACTCTGGAAGATTGTTTTTAGCTTTTTTGTACTCTAAATCAACCCCTTCAAATTTTAAGTCCATATTTTTCCTTTCTAAAATATAATGTTACTGAAATTTATTTTTTAAAATGATTGTCACGCGAAAAAGTAAATTTGATAGATAATTAAAATCGTTGATTTCATCGTATTTATAAGATATATTTTAAAATATTCACGCGAAAATCACGCGAAAATCACGCGAATATTTGTAATCAAAATTCAATTGAAAAATGTCGAATTTTCAATAATAAAATAGATGGATTTAAAATCTATTTTATTATAACACAGAGATAAGAAAAAATAGATAGTGAGACAAGTTTAAATAGAATTACTCGCTATGAAATGTTAATTACTTTTGATTGCTTAACAAATATAGTCAAAAATGTAGTCATTCGAATGATTTTTCTTTCAATGTACTGAATTAAACAAAAAGAAAAAACGCTTGAATGCGTTTTTCTTCTGTATTGATTCGTATTGAATGCTTACTTAACCTCTGTAAGGAGTAGACAGAGTTCTATATAACCCCTCAAAACCTTTATTTTAAAGGCTTTGTAATTTATTGAAGAAAAAATGTAGAGACAAATGTAGAGACGATTAAGTAGATAGTTCAGCTATTTTATCTAAATAAATATTTACTGCCTCTAATTTCTTCTTCGGTGCTAACTCGGCGTATGTATCCATAGTTGTGTTGATAGATTTATGTCCCATACGAACTTGTAGTTCTTTCCAGTTTGCCCCAGCATTTAACATCATTGAAGCATGAGTATGTCTGAAAATATGGAAACCGTAATCAGGTAAGCCAAGAGAAGTTAGTCGTTTTTTTAAAGTAGCACGTTCGTTTCTATCGCACATATAATTTCCATAAATCGTTGGAAAGATTAACTTGGATTGAGGTAGACCTTGCTTTTTGAAATAGTTATTCATTTCTGTATAGAAATCCCTAAGGTCAGTGAGAGTAGAGTTTGGAACGGGAACCTGACGATTACCAGAATCGGTTTTTGCGGTTGGTTTACAAATCATACATCCTTTAGTACCAAGTTTCTTATTGGCGCTTTTCCACATCAATGTTTTATTTACAATAATTTCATTGTTTGTGAAATCCAAGTCATTTATTTCTAATGCTAGAAGCTCATTGATTCGCAATGCAGAAGCGAGTAAGGAATTGCAGATGGTAATAAATCGTCGATTAGCTCTGTTATTAGGTAAAGTTTTTAAGAATGATAACCATGTTTTTAATTCTTCATCATGCAAGACCATAGTTCTACGAGAAGCTAATTTAGGCTTTGGAGGGATTTTGATAGTTTTCACTGGGTTTTTAGTTAATCCAAAATGTGTGATGCCAAAATCGAAAATATCACTAAGTTTGTGAGTGACTGCTCCAAAGTCTTTTGCACTACCTTTTTCAGCACGCTTTTTCCCTGATTCAATCGATGTTCTAGCTTTTTGGGCGAGATTGTTAACCCATCTTTGAATGTCAGCAGATGTGATTTTTTCAGGAATGTAATCTCCGAATGCAGGGATGATGTAATTATATACGTATCCCTTCACTCTATTGATTGTATTATGAGAAGTAACCCAAACTTGATAATTATTGAACCATTCTTCTGCAAGTTCAGAAAAAGTGGATAATTGTTTATCTTCTTTCCTCGTTCCACCTGCTTTTTCAAAATTAACTCTAGCCGTTAGGATTTTACGGTCAAGTTGCCGTAGTGTTTTAGCTGTTATAGACGTTGTTACTTGTTTGCCTGTTTTTTCATCGATACCTAAGTAAAGGCCTCGTAAAATATAACTAACCTCTCCGTTTGAATTTGTTTTTTTGATAACCTTTTTGTTATTGTAAGTTATAGTTTCAGATGTCATAATGCCCTTTCATTATACGGATATAAAATAAAAAGGCTAAAATAGAACATTTTCTATACATAACAGACAGTTCTATTTTAGCATAATTCATGTTATTTCTCTAAGAATTGGAGAACATTTTCAAGTTTATAGTAAACAGTTCTGGTTCCTTCTATAGGTGGTTCCAGTCGTTTTAGTCCTTTTTCTTCCCAAGATTTTAATGTATTCGGAGAAATTTGAAGGAGATTCAACAGGTCTTTTTGGGTATATAGACCACAATAATTGAAGATGTGGGTTTCCTGTTGTAGGATTTGTAAGAGATTTAGTAGTAGGTTTTTAATTTCAAATAGTTCTGAGTTCATTATTGTTATTCCTTTCTTTGAATAGTTGTTTCAAACTGTGTGAAGAAGCTATTAGCACGATGTATTGGTTGAGGTTCAAAGGGGTTCGTGAAAAAGTTGCTGACATCTTTTTCGTATTCCCGACTCTCATTGTTATAGTGTGTATAAAAGATATTATCCTTTTCAACCAGTATGGCTGTTTGTATTCGTCGTTCTAGCTGGTCGAAACTGTCAATTCGTTTACTGGTTTGAAAATTATCATACAACTCCTTTGGTGAGTAGGGGCTAGTTATGAATATTAGTTCAGCGGTTAATGCCTTATCTATATATCTAGAAGGTAAGAAAACATCGAAATTATAAGGGTCTAGAATTTTCAAAAGGTCATCATATCGAAAGCTATCTGGTCGCAGTTCGTCAATAATGATAGTTTCCTGGTTTTGATAACTCTGAAAAGGGTCGCGACTTGAGCCTGTTACAAAATAAGAAGTATTTTTATTTTCTGCATAAGTCTTAGCCAGTCTTGTCTTACCAAGTCCAGACTCACCATAGATATAGACTACTTGCTTTGTCTTTTGTTCATACTTCATACGATTCAGGAATTCTCTCCCTAATCTTTCTTGCCTTTTTTCAGCAACAGCTTTAAGTCGCGTACTTGCTTTCACATATTGACTTCCCGTTAGCTCAGATTCAATCTCTTCTAGAGTTAATAAACCGTCATAAAGCATATCTAGATATTCTCGTATTAGTTCCCCTTCTTTTTTACTTTGGTTTCGCTCTACTTGTTTTCGAATATTTTCTAATTTTTTAGCAAAATCAAAGTTACTTATTACTTCCGAAATAGGGTACTGATATTTATTTTGAGCATCTTTAGTTTGGTGAACAAGATAACTAAAACCATTATTAGGATGCTTGAAGAATTCTAATCGTTCGATTTGAGAATCTTCACGCTTACCATTTCGTTCATTAATTTCCCAAGCTATGCTATGTGGGCTACGAGCATGTTTGAAATACATCATGAGATGAATATGGGGTTCTACAGTTTCTCCATCTTCATTAACATCTTTATCATGTAAAATTCCTGCCCAGAGTAATGGCTCTAATAACTTAACGATTCTATCAATTTCTTTTTTCCAATCAGATAAAATAGCTAGTCGCATTTGTTGTGTATACATGATTGCACGCTGTTTAGGGATTTTTTTATTTGTTTTTTTCTCTGAAGACATTTCAAGAATTTCCTTTCGTTTTGTTTTTGGCACATTGGCACAGTTTGAATGTGAGACAATGCCAAGACCAGTCTCGCAGTATTGTTAGTATTAAGGATATTTAGAGTAAGTAGTATCATTGGCACAGTTTTGTAATATAAAAAAATGGTGGAAGGACTTTTTGTCTTTGACAAAGTCCTTCCACCGATTTTATAGTCTATTTGTTCATATTTTATTTCAATCTACTATGATTGTAAGAGCCTGTTGCTTGATACCAACGACCATCACTAGGCGCTATATTGGTAAAGAACAAGTCGGGTTCCATAGTGTGTAATTTTGTTTTAATAGCAGGGAATATTTCTTGTACTTTCAAGAAACTTTCATGATTGTTTGGAACTTTCCACCGTAATATAGCCCCATCTTTTGTATAAATCATCGATAAGGTTAACAAAGAACGATTGGCCTTGTTGACGATTGATTTTTGAGTAGAAATCTGTTTATTTTGAGTATCGAGAATAGAATCGGACTCAAAATGGGCAAATTTTCTCAGTTCGTAGGTTGCTCGTAATCCTTTGAGCATGTATTTTATATCACTTTTAAACCAGTGATAAAGGAAAAGAGAGAAAAGTAGGATTGAAAAAATTATCAAAGGATAGAAAAGAAAAATAACATTTTGATAATTAATTTCAATGTTCAGATTCTGTTGAATCAAGATAAGTATAAATATAGGAAAACAGCTTACTACAGTTCCTATACATAAGATTTTGAATAGATTATACTTGTTTATCATAAGCACCTCTTGTTATAGTATGGGGTGAGGAGTGGCATGATGTTGCTGTCATGCTTTCCATCACTAAATTTGACAATTCCTGTCCCTATTCCGCTAGGGACAACAATATTTTCAATATGAGCGTTTGGCAATAAAAACTGAGTGGTGTTAGTATTTATCTCTCCCAAAATAATAGAACAGTTAATTTGTTCTCTAACTGCTAGATTTCCTCCAAATGCGGTAGCATCAAAACGTTGGGAAACTAGGATAAGTGAAACTTTGGTAGCTCTACCTAGAAGAGCCACAGTTCCTAATAGTTGTGCAAACGTATCTCGTGCTTGTTTTGAAGAGCCCTGAACAAGAGCAAGTAGCTCATCTATGATAATATATTTGCGTTTTAATGTAGCTTTTGGGTTTTCTAAAAGTATTTCTTGACGTTCATAAATCTTATTGATAGCATCCCCCAGAATTTCATTTACTTCTGTGATAAAACTATTTAAGTTAGCCCCTCTTTTCGGAGATAGGACAGACAGATTTAATTCACGACCTAGAGAATAAATATCGGCACGTTTAGGGTCTACGGCTACAATATCGTCAGTTATTTTACGAATACACCGAATAAGGTATTCTAGGAAATAACTTTTTCCTGAACCAGATGAACCACTGATAGCTAAATGAACAACATCATTTAGATTGATACTAACTTGGTTTGACATGAGCGGAATCCTAATTTCGCTAACTTCTTGATTTATAAAATGTTGGATATCAGGAATAGTTAGTCGAGTTGGAATACCATTTACCCAAGGGAAGAAAAAACCTCTAGCAAGATTAGGGTCACCTGTCTTGTAGGGGATGAAAATCGCATTACTTTGTAACATAAGCGTTTTATACGGGTAAAGAATGCCAGAACAGATATCTGCTATCTTAAAATACAGGTTTTTATCTAAAACATAGGAAACAGGAAGATTGGGAATGAAAAACATTCCCTTATCTTCTGCTTCTAAAGAAATGGAGAAAGAGTTTGTAAAGCTCGTTTCTCCGTTTATATCTAGTGTATTGTTGAGATTGCTTGTAATGAATTTAGCTAATTCATTTTCAGACATAGGCATTTTAATAGGGATAGTCATAAACTACCCCCTAAGCTTTGTGAATGCCTGTGGCACGGAAATACGCATTTGATTTAATCTGAATTGCTTCTAATTTATCAAATGCTATTTTCTCACCAATGTTAAATTCAGATAAATCTGGTTTGTTATCCGGAAGAAACTTCACTTTAAAAGGATTATGAGTATCCGTAGCAATCCAAATCTGATAACCAATAACTTTATCTGTCCGTTTATCGTCTTTATATTCATACTGTGTTTCTATTTGCAGTCCTACAATATAAGTTGATTCATTTCCAAGAAGTTTCTCAGCATTTTCTGAGCTATAATAGCTTGATGATTTGACTGTGAATGCCATATTTTTGACCTTTCTTATTAAGGAGGAGAATAATTTTTATTCT
Organism: Streptococcus sp. 20925_1_24; assembly: GCF_041432335.1. GTDB lineage: Bacteria > Bacillota > Bacilli > Lactobacillales > Streptococcaceae > Streptococcus > Streptococcus mitis_BM. The sequence continues at coordinate 92,584 of NZ_JAPVZM010000007.1, forward strand.
ACAGGAGTAATAGTTGTATTTAACAACTATATGTTGATTTATCTCATAGTGCCCATCTCTTATATATATTGAAATGCCACGCGTGGCTAAAGGGAGTTAAGGTCAAGTGATTTTATGTCATCAAAAATTAACAAAAATGTAACATAAAAACACTTGACAGAGTGTTAATTTTTAGGTTATACTCCCTTTAGGGAAATAAGATAAGAGATGGGCAAGAGATAAGAAAAAAATTTTTTTCATAAAGAAAAAGGGGAGTCGGGGCGTAGCCCCGTTGAGATAAGTTAGTTTCGGGTACCCGAAACTAACTAGAATGGGGCAGTGCATAAAAATTTATGCATTATTAAAAATGTAAACAGTTGAGCTTTTCTTGGCTGTTTTTTTGTTTTCTAAAAGAAAAAATGAGAGTTTCTTCAACTTATAATTTATAGTAAAGTTCGGGAAAAATAAATTATAAAATCCTCGGAAATGGCTTGACAAAAGCATTTCGGGGGGTGGTATAATATAGTAGGAATATTTTAAATGAGTCTATAAATCGAATGAGGAAGCGCTTGCTTCTTGGTTTTGTTAACGACTTTTATAAAGGAGACAATATGAATAAAAAAGATATTTTATTAAGCGCTGGCTTAACAACTATTCTTGTTGGGACTGGTGTTGCAAATACAACTGTCCAAGCAGAAGAGGTTGATTCTGGTCAACCCAAACCTACTGTGAAAACGGCACCTGTTCATGTTACAGAACAAGACGTGAACACGGCAAAAGCTAATGTGAACAGCGCCCAAGCTGATGTCGACGCAAAACAAGGTACTGTAGACAGAGCAAAAACTGACAAGGTAAAAGCTGATGACAAAATTGACACCATCAATAAAGACATCGACACTGCTAATAACGCAAACAAAATTATCGACGCACAAAACGATATTATCACCAGCAAAACAGCAGACAAGACAAGCGCAACAAACGATTTGAATACCGCTAAAGATGCCGAACGTGATGCGCATACAGCACTAGACAATGCTAACACCGCAAAAACAGAGGCTGATAATGCCCGTGACACTAAGAAAGCTGATGTGGATACGAAACAAGCAGACCTTGACGCAATCACAGACGCTAATGTACGTAAAAACATCACAAACACAACTAGCAAAATTTCAAACGTTGATAATGATTTGAACGCTAAAGGTGCACAAATCACAGCTACAGACACTAAAATTGCTGCTAAACAAGGGGAAATCGATAACTATAGAGTTAAAGTTATTTCAACAGATTTGAACCCTGATGAACGTAATCACACAGCTCATGATAATCTTAATGATTATGAGTATAACCATGGATTCTTCCGTAACAACCAAATGGAACCAGTTAACTTCCAAGGTGTTGACATCAAAGAAATTGACGCAACAAAAGACATGGTTGATTTCGCAGATGCTTTAGCAGCCTATAAGAAAGCGCCATATGATTGGACAACTCGTAAATACAAAGAACGCCCAACATACCGTTACAAGGTAGATAACAAAGGTATTTCAGACGCCTTTGTCAAATTGCTTAATCAACTACGTGTTAATAACAATTTGAAGGGTGATATGGTAGTTGACGATGAGTACCTAGCATACGCGCAAAAACGAGCTGATGAAATGCAGAAAACAGGCCTATTGTCACACCGTACAAGTTTAACAAACAAACCGGGCTATATCAAAGGGGTGCAACCAGACCAAAACGTTGAAAACATCCTTGGCGGGCTATCAGGCCAAATTATCGGTCGCGACGGTGAATATTTAACATTTGACCATATCGTAACTAATGAAACGTTAGCTTATGATATGTTGTTGACATACTACTCGGACTACGCAAATGTGCGAGGTTTGAAATACGGACACCGCAAAAACTTATTGACACCAACCGGTGGCAAAATGGGTGTTGCCATTTCAACCATTGACGGAAAAGACAAAACAACTTATTTCGGTTCATTCAACGCTAGTGCGCACAAAGGTTCAACCTATGAATGGGATGAAAATGACCAAATGTTCCATTCCCTAAACCAAAGCCAAGATGAAAAGGATTATTGGAACCATAGCAACAACTTTAATCAAGATGACCCAATGAACCCAACATTCTATGGTAAAAAGATGAAGTTTATCGCAGACACTCATTATGTGTTTGTTAAACGTCAAATCATCGATGACAGACCAAAAATGCAAGCAGAGTTAGATGCATTGAAAGCTCAAAAAGCGACACAAGAGCGAGAACGTGATGCATTAGTTGCGAAGAAAGCTGATTTAACCCAAGAGTTGGATGCATTAAACGCCCAATTGAATGATATTGCTACAGGTCGCACAAATGCAACAACCGCTCTAAATCAAGCAAAATCTGATTTGGCTACGCTTACAGCAACAGCTCAAGACAAAGCAGATGCAGTCGTTCAAAAACAAAAAGAATTGGATAAAGCAACAGCTCGTGTAAATGATGTAACTGCACGTATCAACACGATTCAAAGTGAAATTGACGCAGCAACAAGTAAACGTGATGATGCTATGCGTGTCCACGCGCAATTACCACAATTGCGTGCAAGTTTAACACAGGCAGAAGCAGATAGAACAAACGTGGAACAACGCATCACAGTTGCAGAGCAAGACTTAGCGGATGCCAAAGCTCGGTTGACACAAGCACAAGCTGACCACAAATACAAATCAGATATCTTTTCAATCGATAAGATGCTAAATGTATATACTGATGGTAACCGTGTCATTTCAGCAACACCGAAAGTTGCCCCAACAGTAGATGAATTACCAGAATTGGATATTACCGCTGACATCCCTAGTGATTTGAATACAAAACAAAATCCTGACGGTATCGGAGCAACGCCAAAAGTAGCTCCAACTGTAGATGAATTGCCAGAATTGGATATCACAGCTGACATTCCAAGTGATTTGAATACAAAACAAAATCCGGATGGTATTGGTGCAACACCAAAAGACGCACCAGTTGAGGATGAATTGCCAGAGTTGGATCCAAGTGCTATCATTGACAAGCCAGCGGATAAGCCAGCGAATAAGCCAGCAGATAAACCAGCGGATAAGCCAGCAGATAAACCAGCGGATAAGCCAGCAGATAAACCAGCAGATAAACCAGCGGATAAGCCAGCAGATAAACCAGCGGATAAGCCAGCAGATAAACCAGCGGATAAGCCAGCAGATAAACCAGCGGATAAGCCAGCAGATAAACCAGCGGATAAGCCAGCGGATAAGCCAGCAGATAAACCAGCGGATAAGCTAGCGGATAAGCCAGCGGATAAGCCAGCAGATAAACCAGCGGATAAGCCGGCAGATAAACCAGCAGAACAACTTGCGTTACCAAGTACAGGAGAAAATCCTAGGGTAGCAAATTCAATTGTTACAGTTGGCTACGGATTATTAGCAATGATTGGCTTGGCAGGGTTCTTTACTAAGCGGAAAGAGACTAAGTAATTATATAGAACTATCTAGTGTCATGCTGGATAGTTTATTTTAAAAAGGAGAAGTAATGGCAGTAGAAGATAAGATTAAAAATCTATTAGATATGTTAGACGGTTATGGTTACCAGTATAAGTTATTTGACGGTAAAGTTGTTGTTGAGAATCATTCATCGGATATAATACGAGCAGTAGAGATATTGGAAGAATTTTCTAAATATAATTTGATTCCAATGTACCGAACCACTTCGTTTAAAAACGTACCGAAATTAGTTTATTATTCCTTTATGACAAAACTAGAAGAGATTTATAAAGAAGAAGCAAATAGAATAGGGATAGAATTTAAAGATTTCTATTTAAAGGAAAGATACAAATTAAAGGAATATCCTGAGTATATGCATGCTAGTTTTTCTGATTATGGAACATTTATAATAGATTACTATGATACAGAAAGCTTAGTTATTAAAGGTTGGCCAGAGAATTCTGCGGTGAGTTTGGCTAGTAATGATAGAATAAAACAATATATAAATAAAGACACTTTTACCATAGATTTTAATCGTGTGAAAAATGTGGATAATCAAGCTAATCTGATGTATGGTTATTTAGAGATGATTGATGAAGAGCCTGAATTTTTAGAAGAACTAATTAGAAATCATAGCTCTAGTTTTTAAGTAAGTTTATTGAGCACACACACGAGGTATTAAATGAGAAATATAAATTATTCAACATTTTTAAGTGCTAAAGATGCTCTAACTTTTGAAGAATGTCAAAAAATTCATCAGACAATTCTAAACAATATTGGTAACGATGAGGAAATTTTAGAAGTATGGTCTGATTTTTTGCAAGCTAGTATAAGCTATGCTCATATTCGTAGCCAGTGGTTGCTTTGGGAACGTGAAGAGCGTCAACAAAAAGATGAAGGTAGAACAGCAAAGCATGAGCGAGTAATATATTGTCTAAAGCTTCTTAGTCGTTATCTAGGGCAAGAAGGTGTGGACGTTTCATGGTTTGATGCTATAGAGGATAACAGAAAGCAAATAGGAGATTTTGCTTGTTATATAGCTTATATCTACTCTATAAATGCTAGATAGAAAATGCAGGCTGATTAATGCCTGCATTTTGGACTTCAATTATTCATTCAAAAGATTTTACTATTTTCATGAATAAATTGAAGTGAAAGAATAAAAAAAG